>JBAQJU010000046.1:0-76140 GCA_049300475.1 Terriglobales bacterium
CCCGAAATTGATGTCGACGTCGGGGGTATGGGAAACCGACTGATGGCTGTAGAAAAATGGCATATAGCCAAAATTGATTTCCCAATTAAAGCGGCCGGGGGTGCCGGGATCGTTGGTGTAGTAGGGCGGGCCGCCTTGGGCAAATGCCGAGGCCATGCAAGAGAAGAGGATGACGCCCCGCAACAGAGCGCCCGAGCCAAGCGCCGGAAAGCGGAAAGGGAATGAAGAAATCAACCTGAAGCAGGTGCGCCCGCAGCCGTATTTCCCAACCATCGATTCCATCAATAATCGCTCGATCTCTTCCAAATTGATCTTCCGGGCTAGGGCGCTCACGTACCGGCAGGGTGCAGCAATTCAGACTGAGATATCCGAGCCTGACCGCGCTCGTCGCCGACTAAACCTGGAGAACGTCGCCTTCCCGGGCGACCATCTCGTACAACACGGGGTTGACGAAGAATCCTATGAAGAGGCGGGAGATGAGACCGGCCACGATCACAATGGCGAATGGCCTTTGCGTATCCGATCCGATGCCGGTGGAAAGAGCCGCGGGAAGCAATCCAAGGCAGGCCACCAGAGCCGTCATCGTGATGGGACGGAGTCGCAAGAGCGAAGCTTCCCGCGTGGCCGTGTGGATATCCATGCCCTCCTGGCGCAACTTGTTGATGTAGGAGACGAGAATGACGGCTGTTTCCACCGAGACCCCGAGTAGCGCCATCAGACCCAAGACCGAGGAAACGCTGAAGGGGGTGTGAGTGAGTTTAAGGGCAACCAGCGCTCCCACCGGCTCCGTCATGATTACTCCCAGGGCAATCGTGACCGGGAATTTAAAGTTCCCATAGAGCGCAAACAAGATCATGAAAATGAGAACTAGAGCAAGCGGACCAATAAAATACATCTGTGATTTGGCTTCAAGGAACTGGCTGTACTCGCCGCCCCACTCCATCCGGTAGCCCTGCGGCAGCGTCACGGTCTTCTTGACGGCTGCTTGTCCGTCTCGTACCGCTCTCTCCAGGTCGCGCCCCTCGATACTGTATTGCACGCCAATGTAACGGGAGTTGTTTTCACGATAGATAAAGGAGGCGCCGTTTCCCTGGGTAATATTGGCAAGCTGGCTGAGGGGAATCTGCTGCCCGTCGGGTGTTCCAACCAACAGATTTCCGATCTCATGGGCGTTGCTGCGAAACTGAGGCTGCATGCGGACCACCAAGTCGAACAGCTTCTCCCCTTGAATGACTTGGGTGACTGCCTGGCCGCCTACCGCGGCCGAAATCACAGCTTCGACGTCCGCGACATTGACCCCGTACCGCGCAATCTTGTTGCGATCGACATCAATCAGCAGGCTAGGCTGGCCAAGTTCTCGCACTACCGTGAGCTCGGTAAAGCCGGGCACCTTGGCGAGTGTGTTCTTGATCTGGATTGCTTTATCCTGCAGCACATTCAAGTCATCGCCGTATACTTTGACCGCCAAAGAGCTTTTGAGACCAGTCAGTGCCTCATCCACGGCATCTTCGGCGGGCTGGGTATAGTTGAAGATAATGCCGGGGAAGGCCGTGAGTTTCTTATTGATCGATTCGATGAGCTGTTTTTTCTCGCTGATGTCACCCGTCCAGGCTTTGTCCTTGTATGGCTTCAGGCCGACGTAGAACTC
The DNA here is from genome assembly GCA_049300475.1 of Terriglobales bacterium. Classification (GTDB taxonomy): domain Bacteria; phylum Acidobacteriota; class Terriglobia; order Terriglobales; family Acidobacteriaceae; genus Acidiflorens. Next base: position 1,649 of record JBAQJU010000046.1, read on the forward strand.
GCAGTTAAAAAAGCCCGTGGGATCGGTGCCATCGTCGGGCCGTCCTAATTCTGATCCCACCACAGTCACCTGCGGATATGACATCAGGATGTCGCGGATTTGAGGAGCAATTTTGCTGGCCTCCTCAAAAGAAATGGTATAGGGCATGGTAGCCCGGACCCAGAGCGCGCCTTCATCGAGGTGGGGCATGAATTCGCCGCCAATGAAGGGCACCAGCAGGAGTGACAACCCGAATATCAAGGTCGCGATCGCGATCGTCGTCTTGGGCCGATCGAGCGCCCAATCCAACTGGGAAGCGTATTTTCGTTTCACCCATTCGAATGCGCGATTCGGCTTTTCATGGACGCCCTTCTTGAACCAATAGGACGCGAGCACGGGGATCAACGTCAGTGTGAGAATGAGCGCGCCGACCAGCGCGAACGACATGGTCTCGGCCATGGGGTGAAATAGTTTTCCCGAAGGCCCGCTGAGCGCGTAAATCGGCAGGTAACCGGCGAGGATAACGGCCACCGAATAGAAAATCGGGCGATCTACGTCTTTCGCGGCTGCAAGAATGACCTCGTTCAGCTTGTACTGCTGTCCCTCCCGCAAGGCCAGTTCGCGGTAGATGTTTTCAACCATCACCACTGTCCCATCGATAATGATCCCGAAATCAATCGCTCCGATGGAAAGCAAATTAGCGGCAACGTCATGGGCGTGCAGCACGATGAACGCGAACAGAAGCGAGAGCGGGATGGTGAGGGCGACAATAACGGCGGCACGGAAGCTGACCAGGAAGAAAATCAGCACGACTAACACCAGCACCATGCCGCGAAGCAAGTTCGCTTCCACGGTGTCGGTCGTGAGGGCGACTAGCTCGCTGCGATCATAATAAGGATGGATCTTAACGTCGGGCGGCAGGATCTGGCGGTTCAGTTCCTCCGTTTTCGCTTCAACTCCTTTCAGGACGTTTTGCGTTTGCTCTCCGCGCAGCATGAGGATGACACCTTCAACCGCATCGTCATTTTTCTGGAAGCCGAATTCGCCCAAGCGGGGTGCGTGCCCGATGGTGACATCTCCCACATCGCGCACTCTGATGGGGACGCCCTTGTTGGCGCCCACTACCACGTTGCCAATGTCTTCTGTGTTGCGTAACAATCCGATGCCGCGCACGTAGTAGAACTGTCCGCCTTGAGAATAGAAGCCGCCGCCAGCATTCGAGTTGTTGGCGGCCAGAGCCGCGGTGACCTGAGGAATCGTCAAGTGATAGCCGTAGATGCGGGCGGGATCGAGCAGCACCTGGTATTGCATCACCGTTCCGCCGAAGCCAGAATCGTCGGCGACCCCGTGGACCGAGCGATAGGCGCGCTCAATCACCCAATCTTCAAATGTTTTCAACTCTTGAGGGCTACGGTCGGGACTCTCCAGAACATAGCGATACACCAGGCCGCTGGGACTGAACAGGGGCGCGAGACTCGGCGTCACTCCCGTCGGCAGGGTGGCTTGAGCAAGCCTTTCAAAGACAATCTGTCTGGCGAAGTAGTCGTCGGTGCTTTCTTCAAAGGTAAGGATTACATCCGACAAACCGTACAGCGAGATGGAACGCATGATCACCATGTGCGGAACGCCGTTCATCTCGAGTTCCAGGGGAAGCGTGACCAGTCGTTCGACTTCTTCGGCGGCGTGGTCTGGCCACTGGGTGATGATTTCGACCTGCGGAGGGGAGAGGTCGGGATAGGCGTCGACGGGCATCCGCTGAAATGAAAGGATGCCCCCGACCGTGATAAAAGCGGTCAGCATCAAGACCAGAAACTTCTGCCGCAACGCCGCTTGGACTATTCGGTGGATCATTCGGTGTAGTGGAGCCTATCCTTGCTAAAGTCTTGGAGTGCCTTTCAAATCGCGATTCGCCTAGCGCTGCAACGAGTTCGCAAACTGCAGGAACAAGCTGCCATTGCCGACCACCCGGTCACCAGCTTTCAGCCCGCTGATAATCTGGGTCTGCCCATTCAAACTCTCTCCGAGCGTAACCGGGCGCTGCGCAAACTGGTCCGGAGATGCTTCGACATAAACGAACGGCTGGTTCTCGCTATCGCGCAGGACAGCCGCATCCGGGAGCGCAATGGCATTTTGAATCGTGCCTGCATTTACGGTGGCGACCACGTACATGTCCTTCTTCAGCTTTTCGCCGGGATTGTTGGTTTCGATGCGCGCCTGCAGGGTGCGCGTGCTCGGATCGAGCGATGCTGCCACGTACGCAATGCGCCCATGGAACACTTCCGGGTAAGTATCCGTCTGAATTGTGACCTGATCGCCGACGTGCACGTAAGGCAGATCCTTTTGATAGACATTGACCAGCACCCAGACGGTGCTGAGGTCGGAGATCATGAAACACTGTGTGGTACCGGGTTGAATGAGTTGTCCCACCGACACATCCTGCTCAACCACCAGACCGCCAATCGGCGCTCTGACCGGGACCTCAAAAGAGGGAGGAGCTTTGACGAGTGCATCCGGATCGGTAATCCCCATGACCTTCAATGCAGCTTGCGCCGCTGCCAGATCGCCGCCTGCCTGCACCTCGGCCGACTCCGCCTGCTCCAGATTCTGTTCCGCAATGGCGTGGTGCTGGTATAGGTCCTGGGCTCGCGCGTATGCTTTTTGTGCCAGAGCGCAGGCGTCCTTTGCCTTTAGAAAGTTGGTGCGGAGCTGCGAGTAATCTGGACTCGACACGTAGAGCATGGGTTCTCCTCGAGTTACTCGCTGCCCTGGAATGACGACTACCCTGCTGATCGGTCCACTGACCTGGGTGATGACCGGGGTCGTCCGAAAAGCGTTATAAGCCACCGCACCGGTCAGACGCAGCGACCGAGTCAGCGTCGTGGGCTGAACGGTCAGCACCTGCACGTGGGCCATCTGGTCCTGCGGAATGGCAAACAGCTCCGGGTTGTTTGAGTTGTTGGCACTCGAATTGGGGGCGGCATTCGATCCTGAGCCCTGGCAACCGCCGAGCAGCAACAAGATTGCCGACAGGACTGCGAACGCAGCCAGCCTCTGCGCCATGCCCTGCACGAGATGTGTACGCATGTTCATGGCAGGTTCCTCGTCCCGACCGCTTCCTTCAGTTGCTCAAGCGCGGTCATATAAGAGGCCAGCGCCTGCCGATAAGCGAGCTGAACTGAGCGGTAGCTGCGTTCGGCGTCGAGAAAATCCAGCAGGCTGGCAGCGCCGCGTTTATACGCATATTCGCTGATGTCACGCGAATCCTGCGCCTGCTTCAGATATCCGGCAGTATAGAGTTGCACCACTTCGTCATTGCTCCTGACCGCCTCATAGGCGTTGGAAACATCGGAGAGAACGGTATCGCTGGCCGCTTGCTGCTGCTCCTGTGCCTGCGTGAGCACATAACCGGTACGCGCGATCTCTCCTTGATTGCGATCGAAGATCGGCAACGCAAAATTTGCGAAGAGCGATGCCGTGTTCTCACCGGAAACATGGGTGAAGTCGTAGGTGCCGTTGACGTCCACTTTGGCATTTGCCTTGGCCAGGAGTATTTGGCTCTGGGCCGCGGTTATCTCCAATTCCGCGGCGCGGAAGTCGGGCCGTTCGCGCAGCGCCTTCGCCTGCAAGTCTTCCGCGTTCCCCTTGAGAGGCTGGTACTCGAGATCGCCAATCACATCAAAATCGGGGGGCACCGCGTTATAGCCCAGAAATTCACGCAGACCGACCAGCGCCTGCACCTTCGCCAGGCGGGCCGAGGAAACGTCGGTCTGAAACTGCAGCAGCTGCAGTTTGATCTTCAGATAGTCGCCTTCCCCAATGTATCCCGCTTTGAGCTGTGCCTCGCTGATATCCACCGTCTGCTGGAAATCCTTCAGATCCTGAAGTGCGAACTGAAGAGTGGATTCCGCGAGCAAAACGCTGATGAACTGCTGGCCGACGTTGAAAGCCAGGGTTCGCTCGGCATCGCTGACCTGGGCACGCGTGACGGCGGTTTGATCGCGGGCAGCCTGCAGCCGCCGTTGCCGCTTGTGACCACGTTCGAACAGGTAGCCAATCCCAATGTCAAACTGTTGAGTTTCGTTCAGATTTTCGCCGGAAAAATCCTGCGGACTAAAGAATGGCACGAACTGAGTATCAGCGCCAAAAGTCGGATTGGGGCGTAGGTTCGCGGTAATCTCCTGAGCCTGATTCTGAAGGATCAGAGTTCTCGTGGCTTTGATGGAATGGTTGTGCGCCAGCGCCAGGTCAATCGCCTGGTCAAGACTGATCAGCTTCGTGTTTTGCCCACTGCCTGCCCCCACTAGTAGGAAAAACATGACGACCGGGGTGAAAATCCGAAAGTACCTGAAGTGCATAAGGCTGGAGCGCATAAGGGCTGAGATCAAAGCGCACTGCCTGTCGCGCAACCGATCTCGAACGGAGGCTCGAACCCCGCGAGCACTTCGCCAACGGTCATCCCCAAACATCCTCCTGTGTCTTAAGACTGCTCCCCAGGGCTCAATGGATGTATTGTAATTCACAGCATTCGCGATTAGGGCGGATCGCCGCGAGTCAGCCCATTGCCCGGATACCGTTCGGCGTGTCGCGTCTCTCAATCTCTTTCAAGCCAACGCGTAGAGATATTCGACGAAGGAGCGCACAGCTCCATCAATCCCCGCAACTTTTGGATTGGTGGAATCGATCAGGTAGTACTCATTCGGAGCATGTGCGCCGGTCCCGTGCCCGAGTCCAAAATGGCCGGCGGGAAGACTGAGAGGCTCGGAGGTGAAGATGTATCCCGGCCAGGAACCGGCGGATCGAGGCCACAGCACAGGATCGAGACCCAGCTTGCGATAAGTGGCAATTTGCGCCTGGATGAGTTTCGTATCCTGCGCGGTCTGCGTCGGATCGTAGCCGCCACTCATGTTGACCTCGATGTCGCCGAAACCGTGTTTGGCAAGATGCTCTTCAAGAAGGGACAGTGTACCGGCCGCCGTCATGTCAGGCACGAGCCGCATGTCGATCTTGGCGACAGCGCGATGCGGCAGAACCGTCTTGCCGCCCGGCCCTGTGTATCCGCCGACCAGCCCCTCAATATTTATGGTGGGCTTGGACTCAAGCAACACGAGCGAATCCTGCCAGTTTGTGTCATGCACCCAATGCTCAACGCCAAGCTGCTTCTTCACTGTGGCCTCATTGCGCCGAGCGGCAACATCCTGAATCATCTTCAGCTGTGCCGGAGTGAGCGGCTTGGCCTTGTCAAAGAAGCCCGCCACCGCAGGCGTGTGCCCGTCGGGCTCGATCAGCGTATTGAGCGCTTGCACCAGGTGCCACGTGGGGCTGTCTACCTGGGCCTCAAGGCTGGAGTGAACGTCATGTTTAGGTCCTCGTCCCCACCGCTCTCCGCTCGAAATCAGTTCGAGCTCAACTACGCCCTTGGCGCCGAGTGATATCTGTATGCCTCCATCCGCGTCCTGGCCCGCTTCGGGCACGAACACACCGATGCATTTCTTCAACGCCGCGGTGATCCGGGGTTGGCGGACAACCTCTGGAAAGTGGGGCGAAGCAATCTCTTCTTCACCTTCACAGACGAGCACTAAATTGACCGGCAGCTTTTTTCCCGCTGCCTTGAAGGCATGCAGAGCGCCCAGAAAGGCTGTTTCCGGACCCTTCTGGTTCACGGCGCCGCGGCCGATGCAGATCCTTCCCAATCCTTCCTTGTCCACGATCCGCCCTTCCAGTGGGGGCGAAGACCACTCCGTGGGATCGAACTGTTTCACGTCGTACATGAAATAGACGCCGACCGTGGTGGCGGCGCCGGCATCCAGAGTGCCGAAGACCCCAGGTTTGCCCGAGGTCGGCACAATTTCGACGTTCGCGAATCCGGCCTCGCGCGCGAGTTGTGCCATGTAGTCAGGGCCCTGCGGATAGTTGCGGTTCTCGGCCGCGATCGAGGGCAAAGCGATCCAGTCCCGCAGCCGCTTGACGTTCTCGTCGTGCATCTTCGGAATTTGGCTGAGCACCGATTGGAGGTCTGGGCTGCCTGCAGCGTTGTCTGCCGAGAAGGCAGAGATCGGCAGCGCGGCGAAGGCGGCTCCGGCAAGGGCACCGTGGATGAACTCTCGACGATTGAAGGCATTATGGATTGAGTCAGTCAATGCATCCCCCGTTTTCGCAAAAAAGGCTAGGGCTTGGATTCTTGCAGAAGAACGACGTCGGAGTCGGTATGGCCCCTCAGAGTGCCGAGATTCTTGCCGCCTGGCGACCAGTGAAATGACAGGATCTGTTCCGAATCAAAGTTTGTGATCCGGTGGCCGGAAGATCCATCCAGGGGCTGAATCCAGACGTTATCCACGCCATTCTCCCGAACTGGGTAGGCCACTGCTTTGCCGTCTGGCGTGAATTGCGGGCCGGCCGCAATCTGCGGGTTGGCGTCGAGCAGTCGCGGGTTCTTTAGGGTTGTCAGGTCCAATAGCGCAGTCTTAATGGTGCCGACTTCGGTTTCCAGATTCAAATACTTGATCAGATAGGCCAATGTTTTCCCGTCTGGTGAAATGCCCATTCCCCGGCCTGCCTGGAAAGCGTGAGGAACCACGCTGCCAGGAATCGCCTCGGGTTCGCTGGAGCCGTCGAGAGGCACACGCCAGAGTTGCGACACGTCTTTCAGAAAGTAAACCCAGGCCTGATTACCGGAACAGGCGGGCGCATAGCCGAAGAAACCGTCGTTCGGCCCATCTGTCAACTCGGTGGCGTGGGAGCCGTCCGCATTCACACGCCAAATGCGAATCGAATTGGTGCCGCCGTGGAACGCCCAGGGGAAGACGATGTACTGCGCGCCGCAGGGAGCGAAACCCATGATTGCGGCGGCAGGATCGCTCGCCAGTACGGTCGGGTTTTTCCCGTACACGTCCGTCTGCACCAGTCGTGCGAAATCCGATGTCAGCAGTGCACCGTCGGAGGCCCAATTGAAATTGCCAATCTTTTCTCCGTCCACTACCAGGGGACTTGCGGTTGAAGACGTGCTGCCTGCACCCGGTAAAATGAAAAGACTACTCACCGTTTTTTGCTGAACAGTGGCCAGAGTGTTGCCATTGGCTGACAGTGTCAACGTCGAATAGGTGTTGGTATCATGCGAAATAGGGCGCACCTCTCCATCCGACACGCGGCCATCTGATAATGAGACAAAACCGATCTGGATGCGCCCGAGGTCGGGACCTTTTTGCCGATAAGTGACAAACAAACCATCGCCGCCGGTGGACCACTGCAGTGCCGTGATCTCCTTATCTGCGAAGGTCAGAGTTTTTATTTCGCCACTCTCCACATCGAATAAACTCAGTGCCCCAAATGCGCCGTGGGGGTCGTCGGGATAGGCGATCCTCTTGCCGTCGGGCGACCAAGCCAGCCAGCGTGGGAGGTAGGTTAGCGGCTGAATGAAAAGTGCCTTCTCATCGCTACCATCTAATTTTGCGGAGAGCAACCGGCGTTTCCCCGTCTCCGGATCATTGGCGCGGAAGTACGCCATTCGCGTGCCGTCCGGGGAGAAGGCTACGGTGCTATCCACGTCGTTGACCACCTTGGTCGGGGTGCCTCCCAACACGGGTGTGCGATAAATGCTGAAGTCGCTGTTGATGCTGTTCTCGGCTTTGCGGAAATAGACGTAGTTCCCGTCCGGCGAGAACGCGACGTTAGGGATGGTGGCCGAAGGGGGCACGATTTGCGTGTCGCTGGCAGTGGCTATGTTGCGCAGCCACAAACTGTTCAGGCCCTTGTCATCCATCACCGTAAGCAGGTATTTGCCGTCAGAAGAGATGGCGGTGACTACCGCTTTGCCGGAGTTGGTGGCCTGGGCAATGCTGAAATTCTGAAAGGGCGCGGGCGCGGCATGATGCAGCATCGAGTAAACGCCGAAAGCGGCCGCAGCCAGAACAGCCAGAGCGGCGAGTGCGCCTCCCACCAACCCGATCTTGTGTTGTTTCGCTGCGGCGACAACCGCCGAACTGCTGCTATGCGCGGGCTGTCCCGTATCGCTTCCGGAAACAGGAGCCATTCCACTTGCTGACGAAGCGGAGGGTGCTCCGGTGGCACTCGAACTTGCGAGGCCGGCATCCGGTCTACTGTGCGCCGCCGTGCGGCTGGACTCCGTTTCTCGCTTCAGGCGTTTCAGGTCCGCGCGCATGTCGGCAGCGTGCTGGTAACGCAGGTCGCGATCTTTTTCCAGCGCTTTGTCGATAATGCGTTCGAGTTCGGCTGGTAAATCAGGATTCATTCGCACCGCGGCAACCGGACTGGAATCCAGAATTTCCCGCTGGATTACTCCGGAGCTTTCACCCCGGAAGGGCAACATGCCCGTCGCCATTTCGTAGAGGACCGCGCCAAATGAGAACAAGTCGGTCCCTTGGTGTGGGCAGCATCGAGGGCGTCGGCAATCTCAATTGCTAAACCCAGCAAAATATCTGTCTCCAGAGGTTTCCCCGCGATTCGATGTTTGAGCGTCACGCCATCGAGAAACTCCATCGCGATATAGGACTGCTCGCCACTCTTGCCGATGTCGTAGATGGTGCAGATGTTGGGATGGTTGAGCGCCGATGCCGCGCGGGCTTCACGCCGGAAGCGTTCCAGGGCCTGAGGGTCTCGGGACACGTCGTCAGGCAGGAACTTGAGCGCAACAAAGCGCCCCAACTCCGTGTCCTCGGCCTTGTAGACGACGCCCATGCCGCCGCCCCCGAGCTTCTCGACGATTCGGTATCGCGAAATGGTCTGGCCGATCATTCTGGCGATTAACGGTCTTTAAGCCGCTTCATCTTACGGACGCGGCACACTCCAGTCAACGAATGGCCCCCGAGGAAGTTTTTATTTTTGTTCGTAAATTGGTGGCGGCGCGTGGACTCGAACCACGGACCTACGGATTATGAGACCGTCGCTCTAACCACCTGAGCTACACCGCCATGAGACGTAAGCCCATACTAGCACATCAATTTACGGTGTATCGTGCGGTACCGGGAGCGCAGCTTGTCGATCGGAGAGGCGGGAAGCGGAGTGAGGTTGTGATGTAAACGCGTGGCGGAATCGTATGCGACCGGCGAAGTCTTAAGAGCAGGTTGCCACCACGTCTTGCTTGATCGCTGCGGAACCAGAACGCGAGCGTCACGGATTTTAGAACTTGTCAGCATTAAAGGGGGGGAGGGGCCAGACGCCAGGGAAGTACTTTCTGGCGTCTGGAATGTCAGACCTGCTGATCTCCGGCTGTACCAAAATGCTAAAAGTCGTGGTCTTCCGGGGTGCAGGTGCAGGGCAATCCGCTCAACAGTGCAGAGTAGTAACACAGGTTTTGCAAGAGGCTCCGTTCCGTGGTGACCAGATTCGAGTCGGCCATAGCAGTTTCGGTGATGGCATACGTTGTTTTGGTGGGAGCCTGGATCAGGGTTGCCCATCCATGCAGCCCGGCCGTCGGCACAACATTGGTCGGATCGCTCGTGGAAGACGCGATGACCTTGATCACGCCACGGGTCGGCACCTTGCCGGTCAGGGGGTTCGCCGTGAGCTCGGTCTTCACGTCTTCCGACAGCAGACCGTCGGGCGTGATTTGGCAGGCGCAGCACTCCGACAATTCCTGGCTGTCATCGAAAACGTAGAAGGCCGCCCACAGGTTTCCGGCTGTGTCGCCGTCGTTGATGATGCGCACTGTGGCATCCGGGGCAGCGGCCACATTATTGGCATAGTAGATAACAAAGTAGTCACTATTGTTACCCGTTGTGGTTACGGCTTGCGCCGCCGCCGTCCCAGAAGCGATACCCATCAGCAGGGCGATCGCCAGCATCGGAAATAGCAACAATCCCACTCTCTTCATTTTGTTTTTGATCCTTCTCTTGGAATGCGCCGGTGGGGGGACGATCAGTCTGGTGGCGCTGGTCAAACTTTACTCTTTCAGGAGTTGTTTTCAAGAGCCCACCTGGCTTAGCCCAAAAGGCTAGCGCTTAAGTGCTACAGACAATTTCATCGTTTTTCCGTTGAAGTTTCCGGCCTGAGCGCTGGTTGGACCTGGGGGTTTGGGCAGTACACGCGGCCAGGCTCTAAGGCAGCCAGCTCGCCTCGATCTGGCGAACACAGGGCGAAATACCAACCACCGGACGAAAGAAAAACCGCACACCCCACTGAGCAGGACTCCGTGCCCTGACCAGCACTCATTTCCCTGCTCACTGCCCTTAATATCCGCTGCCTCTCACTTCTGGGGAATGCCTCGCCGTGTCACCAGATAGACGGCAAAGCTCCCCAACCAATGGCCACCTTCGTAGTGCATGCCCGTGACCGCGGCCAGTCCGGCGCGTCGATGCGCGTCGGCGGCCGCGGCGATCATTGCACGCCGTTTCTCCCCCTTGGGCAAGCCCGCAGCGATGCCCTCCAGCATCCATGCGCGACTCAGATTGAGCCCATCCAAGTGCGCCAGCTTGGGATCGCTGGGGTCAGGCGAAACCACTGGCTGTAGCCACGCAGCTCCTCTTCTCGACTGCGCAATCTGAGGCAGAAAAGTTCCCAGCCAGCGGGCAAACTCAGCGCTCGGCAGGACGCGCCGCATTATGTCCGCTTCGCCAAGACAGGGCGAAAGAAAATCCTCCCCGGAGGGCTCATAAGCCAGAGGGCAGTTTTTGTCGGCCAAATAGAACTGCCGCGCCTTCGATTCCGCCAGATCAGCAAACTTCGTATTGCCGGTGGCGCGTGCATAATCCAGCATCAGGCCGAGAGAGAAGGCGGTCTGCGAATGCTCTCCGATTCGCACTGGATACGAGAGTTTGGGCAACCAGTCCGTCAGGCGTTCCAGCGCCGCCTGTTCCAGAGGATGGAGATTCGCAACCATCTCGCGCGCCTGAGGATCATCCCACTCGCGCAGTTCAGCAATCAGTTGAAGCAGCCATGCCAGCCCATAGGGGCGTTCGAAACTGGCGCGTCCCTCAGCCCGCAGATAGGCAGCTTCCTGAGTGATGTTCTCGGCGGTCAGGCTTCGCCGCAGCGCTTCGCGTGCAGACGTCGCAAAACTGGCATCGGGAAAAGTTCTGAGTAGCCTCACCAGCAGCCAATGTCCGTGCACCGAAGAATGCCAGTCGTAGCAACCGTAGAACGCAGGTGTCAGCTTGCGCGGCGGGGCCACATCGGCGTCGCTGTTCAAGCTGTGGCTGAGCTTGTTGGGATATTCCTTGTGAACGCACGCGAGCGCCAGATTCGCAAACCGCTCAGCGGTCTTCCCGTCAAACATGGACTGCGCTCCAGTGTTCTGCGCGCCAGTTTCGCCGATATTGAAGAGCAGGAACAACATGCATAGAACATATTTCATCTCAGTGATACCTTAAACGAACATCCACATCGAGCACCCGGGCTCACTCCATTCCTTTGCGGCCCGGAGCATCGAGTTGCAGTTTCCCCGTGTAGATCGCCATGCCAACAACCGCATCCACGTTCATGGCGTGGAGCTTGTCGATTTCCTCGCGAGTTGTAATGCCTCCCGCGACGATCAACTGTTTCTTGGTGCTGTCGCGCAGTTCGCGAACAACCTCGAGCGGAATGCCATGCATCAGGCCTTCCGTGTCGATATGCGTATAGAGGAAAGCCATACACCAGGGCCCCAAAGTTGCAATCATTTGCAGAGGAGTCATCTCCGTGAGTTCGCGCCAGCCTCGGATCGCGACCCGGCCGCGCTTGGCATCGATGGCGAAGACCAGATTCTCCGAACCGACTGTGCGAGCCGCGTTCTCGGCGAAGGCCGCGTCTGGTTGACCATTGCGGATAAGGGACGACCCGAGGATCACGCGCTGCGCACCGGTAGACAGCATCTCTTGTGCACTTTCAACGCTGCGCAGTCCTCCGCCAACCTGGCATGGAAGACGCTGAGCGAACTCGCGCACGAGCGCATGATTGTTTCCTTTGCCCATCGCGGCATCGAGGTCGATGAGTTGAACCAGCGGAAACGAGGAGAAGCGCGCGATCCACTCCTCGAAATCGTCGAATTCGAGGGCCTTGCGCTCGCCTTGCACCAGTTGGACGATTTTGCCGCCCATCAGATCAATCGAAGGAATCAGCATGGCCACCGCATGGGAATGCCCGCGCCTTGCAGGTCCCGTTTGAGGTCGGCCAGATGGCGCAGACCGAAATGAAAGATCGATGCCGCCAGTGCTGCGTCGGCTCGTCCGCGCTGAAACACATCGAGAAAAGTCTGTGTGTCGCCGCCTCCACCGGACGCGATCACCGGTATGCGCACGGTCTTGGAGACGATGCGAGTTAATTCGCAGTCGAAGCCTGTGCCCGTGCCATCGCAATCCATCGAAGTGAGCAGAATTTCACCAGCGCCGCGCTCTTCTGCTTCGCGCGCCCAAACGACCGCGTCACGGCCAGTCGATTTTCTTCCGCCGCCTGTGTATGCTTCGAATCTCGCCTCGCCGTTCGTGCGCTTGGCGTCAATCGCCACGATCACGGCCTGTGAACCATAACGCTCGGCAATCGATGTGATCAGAGACGAATCGGCGAGCGCGGCGGAATTGATACTGATCTTGTCGGCACCCGCATCGAAAACCGCCATCGCTTCGTCGAGCGAACGGATCCCACCCCCGACCGTGAATGGAATGAATAGCTGCTGCGCGGTCCTGCGGACCGTGTCGACCAGCGTGGCTCGCTTCTCATGAGTGGCGGAGATGTCGAGCAGCACGACTTCGTCGGCCCCGGCTTCACTATGAGCGGCCGCCAGTTCCGCGGGGTCGCCCGCGTCGCGCAGTTGCTGGAACTGCACGCCTTTTACAACCCGTCCACCTGTCACATCCAGGCACGCAATGATTCTTTTGGTCAGCATCCGATTGCCAGCATCGTCGTTAGCATCCTCAAAGAGCGCAAAAATTCTCCAGCAGTTGTAAGCCAATCGCTCCCGATTTCTCCGGATGAAATTGCACCCCAAATAAATGTTCCTGCTCAACGGCAGCCGAGAACTCGCCGGCATATTCCGACCGTGCCACGGTGGCCTTCACAACCGGAGCCCGATAGGAGTGCGTAAAATACACGAATGAGCCCGAAGGAATTCCTCGAAACAGCCGGGAACCCTCGTTGCAGGCCAGCGAGTTCCAGCCTACATGCGGCGATTTTACATTCGCTGGGAAGCGCTCGTTTCTTCCGGAGATCAACCCAAGGCCCGGGATAGCCGGCGCCTCTTCGCTCGAGTCGAACATCCACTGCATTCCAACGCAGACGCCGAGAAATGGCACTCCCTTCTCCAGCCTCAGCAGAATTGCGGAGCGCAAGCCAGTCTGTTCCAGGATCGTGGTGCCCGAGAAGTGGCCGACCCCTGGCAAAATGATCTTGTCTGCCTTCGACACTACGCTCGGCTCACGCGTTACGACCGCGTTCGCACCTAGATGGTCGAGCGCCTTCTTTACAGAGGTGAGATTTCCCGCGCGGTAGTCGACCACCGCAATCATCAGAGCAATCCTTTCGTACTCGGAAGAAGGTGTTGCATTTGGCGATCGCGCCAGCAGGCGGCCCGCAGAGCGCGCGCGAAAGCCTTAAATAGAGACTCGATCTTATGGTGGTTCGACCGCCCATAGAGCACGCGCGCATGCACGCTGGCGCGGGCGCCGCGCGCAAAGCCCTCAAAGAAATCGTGCACGAGTTCTGCCTGCAGGTCGCCGACCATGCGCACCCGAACCTTGGTATCCACCACGGCAGACGTTCGTCCGCAAAAATCAACGGCCGCCATGCCCAGCGTCTCATCCATGGGCATCAGAAAATAGCCGGCACGCAAGATCCCGCGCTTAGCCCCAAGCGCTTTGTCAAAGAGCTGGCCGAGCACGATGCCGACATCTTCGACGGTGTGGTGTTGATCGACGTCGAGGTCCCCGTGGGCCGTTAACTGGAGATCGAATCCGCCATGATGTCCAAAGAGCTCCAGCATGTGATCGAAGAATCGGATTCCAGTCGAAATCTTGTACCGGCCCTTTCCGTCAATGACCAGCTCGGCACGAATATTGGTTTCCTTGGAGGTGCGCTGGATCGCCGCCTTTCTCATTTTGCGGTTACCTCCTTTGCGCCGATCTTGCCTGCATCGATCTTGGCCGCCCCGATCTCAGCCAGCGTCTCGCGCAGCGCCCCCAACAAGTGGGCCGTCTGTTGCGCGGTTCCGAGCGTGATGCGGACGCAGCCCTCGCAACCGTGGTCGCGCGAGCGGTCACGCACCAGGATGCCACGCTCACGGATCGACGCGATGAACGCACTCGTCAGTGAGCCGAATTTCGCCAGCACAAAATTAGCCTGGCTCGGCCAGTAGGGAAGTCCCCAACTGCTGAACTCCACCTGCAGTTTCTCCCGGCCCTCGCGAACCTGGCTGACATATTCACTGACGTAGTCTTCGTCCGCCAATGCCGCTGGCAAACAGGCAAGCGCCACTCCATTCACGTTGTAGGGAGAGCTAACCCGGCGCACCATAGGGATGTGCGCTGCATTTCCAGAAAGCACTCCAACGCGGAGCCCCGCCATTCCGTACGCTTTCGAAAAGGTTCGTGCGACAAACAGATTGGGCGGATCGTGCCAGCGCCCGAGCAGTGTTTTTCCGTAAAACTCGAAGTAGGCCTCATCCACCAGAATCGCCGCTTCTGCCGCCCGGCGCGCGATTTCGAGCAAATCGCCCGGCTCTGCTACCACGCCCGTAGGATTATTTGGATTGGCAATCGCAATCAGCCGAGTATTCGGGTTGATTCGGGCAAGCAACTCCGAAGCTGGAAAGCGGAAGTTTTCCCCGGCAGGGACGGCGATGACGCGTGCTCCGGTCGCCGCCGCAGAAATCTCGTACATCGCAAAGGTTGGTACAACGATCAGAGCTTCGTCGCCAGGTTCCAGAAATGTTTCGCAAAGCAAGTGGATCGCTTCGTCCACGCCGTTGGTCAACAACAATTCATCAGGCTTGATGCCGAGATGAGCTGCCACAATCCCTTCCAACGGCTCGCGCTCCGGATAACAGCCAATCTCTTCCGCGGTAAGTTCGCGCAATCTTGCGAGAACTCGTGGCGAACAGCCAACAGTATTTTCGTTGAAGTCGAGACGCAGACCGTGCCGCCCGCCGAGCGGCGGATGATATGTAGGCAGATTACGCACCGCATCGCGCGCCTTAAGCATGGCCATACCTCACATGTTCGCATCTGGCTCGAATCGATTGCGCATGTCCCTGCAATCCTTCTGTCTCGGCCAGCAATTCAACCAGCGGAGCGATTCGTCGCAAGCCAGTCCGCGAAAGCTTCTGTACACTGATGAGCTTTACAAAATCCAGAACGCTGAGGCCTCCCCGGAAACGTGCTGCTCCGGCAGTGGGCAGTACGTGATTCGGCCCCGATGCATAGTCACCTGCCGCCTGCGGCGAATAGTCGCCGACAAAAACCGAGCCCGCGTTACGGACCAACTTGAGATCCGCACGGTCAACGGTAAGATGTTCGGAGGCGATTTCGTTCGCCCAATCAAAACTCTGCTGGCGCGAGGCAGATATCAGAATTACGCCGCGGCGGCGGATCGACTCGCGGGCCACTGCGTTCTTCTTGATAAACTTTTTCACCCATCCCGCCACTTGATTGGCGAGATCGCGGCGGGTGGTAATAAAAACCGCCAGCGTTTCCGGATCGTGTTCCGCTTGCGCAATCAGGTCCCCGGCAATAAATTCGGGCGACCCAACATCGCTGACAACGACCACTTCAGTCGGCCCCGCCAGAAAGTCGATCGAGCAGTCGAACGCAACCTGCTTCTTGGCGGCAGTGACGTAGAGATTTCCCGGTCCTACGATTTTGTCGACACGCGAAATACTCTCGGTCCCATAGGCGAGCGCGGCGATTGCCTGTGCGCCGCCGACTCGATAAACTTCCCCGACGCCAAGCATTGCCGCAGCCGCCAGTACGTCTACCTGCGGCTGAGGGGAGGCCACGCGGATATTTTCCACGCCCGCCACCTGAGCCGGAATCACCGTCATCAGCAAAGTCGACATCAGCGGATAGCGGCCACCCGGAACATAGCAGCCCACGGAATTCAGCGGCCGCACCAACTGCCCCACCGAGATCCCTTGACGCGTGCGCATCCATTCCACGGGCTTTTGCATTTCGCAAAAGCGTCGTATGTTGGACACCGCTGCTCGCAAAGCCCGCTTCAAATCAGGCCGCGCGGATTTCCACGCTGCTTTAATCTCCTCCTCGGACACCCTCAGTGACACCCCCCGCTGCAGCCCATCCCACCGCTCCGCGTACTTGCGTACCGCGCGATCGCCACGGCGCCGCACGTCGGCGATGATCCGGCGCACCGACGGTTCGACCTCCTCAAAGCGCGATCCACGGGCTGAAATCTTTCGCACGCTCGCCGCCGCCGCTGCTCCCGAGAGAATGCGCATCACAAAACCACCTTGTTCAGCGGATACTCCACAATCCCTTGTCCATTGGCCTGTTTCAAACGAGGAATGATCTCCCAAGCCAGCGATTCCTCGATCACCGTATTCACCGCCAGCCAGTTCTCGTCGCTGAGAGTTGAAATAGTTGGCTTCTGGAGCGCCGGCAAAACGGCGAGCACGGCCGCCAAGTCATTCTTGCGGACGTTCAGCATCAGGCCGACACGGTCCTGGGCATCCATTGCGCCCCGCAGCATCAGAGCGAGGTTCTCAATCTTGCGGCGCTTTGCGGAATCACTCCACGCAGTCTTGTTGGCGATAATCTGTGTATTCGATTCCAGCACCGTATCGATAATGCGCAGGCGGTTCGCTTTCAGCGAACTGCCCGTTTCCGTGACCTCGACAATGGCATCCGCCAGCATCGGAGGTTTTACTTCGGTGGCGCCCCACGAAAACTCCACCTGCACCGCAACCTGCTTTCTCTCAAAATATTTGCGCGTCACATTCACGAGTTCGGTCGCGATGATCAGGTTGCCAAGGTCTTCGGCGCGCTGGTATGTGGAATCCTCGGGCACGGCCAGCACCCACCGTACCTTGCCCCGGCTCTGCTTGGCATAAATCAGATCGGAAACAGTGACCACTTCCAGCCCGCTCTCCACCACCCAGTCCAGACCGGTCAGCCCAGCATCAAGCACGCCGTGCTCTACGTAGCGCGCCATTTCCTGCGCGCGAATCAGCATGCATTCGATTTCCGGGTCCCCGGTAGTGGCGAAGTACGAGCGGGCCGTGATGAAGACTGGGAGACCGGCGCGAGCAAACAGCTGCATGGTGGCCTCTTGCAAACTGCCCTTCGGTATGCCGAGCCGGATCTTCACGATTGCACCGCCCGAGTGCCTGTATTCTTTTCCTGGGTATCGTCGCGAAAAAGTGGCTTCGTGAAGCAAGAGCGCGTGCCCTCGTGGCAGACCACGCCTGCGCCTTCCACCTCCACCTGTAAGAGCAGTGTGTCATGGTCGCAGTCGGTCGTGGCGGAAACCAGCTTGAGCCGATTGCCGGAGGTCTCTCCCTTTGTCCAAAGCTGGTTGCGCGTGCGGCTGAAAAATGTCACATAGCCCGTCGAGAGCGTGCGATCCCATGCATCAACATTCATGAATCCCAGCATCAGCACCTCACCGTTAGCCGCATCCTGCACGATCGCTGGAGCCAGGCCCCGCATCTTGCCAAAATCGATCTCCTCCCGCATACGTTCCTTTCCGATTCTCCGAAAACAATAGGGTCCCAAAAACAAGAAACCCGCTGAGCTTGGATCGCATCAGCGGGCTCGAAACTTTTACGGGTGTTACGCTACCTCAGCCGAACACCGCCGCCCGCGCCCTGTGCGCGTGATGATGATGGTGGTGAGCTGCTCTAACCATGCGTTTACGATAGCGAACACCTCCCATATTGTCAAACGACTTGGTTGAATGAATTCGACAACGAATTGCACACCGGCGTGACCGGAAGCGTGCCTCAAAGCCGCCCGCATGCGAAACTGGTGTCCATGAAAGTCGTCGCTGTCATTCCAGCCCGGTTGGCTTCGACGCGTCTGCCCCGCAAGATGCTGCGCGAGATCGCCGGCGTCCCCTTACTCGCCTGGGTTTATCAGGGCGTGCGGCGCTCGCCGGCAATCGACCAGGTCGTTGTCGCAACCGACTCCGAAGAGATACTACTCTTCTGCCAACAGCAGAGATTTGCTGCTCGCATGACGTCCACGGTCCATCGTTCCGGAACGGAGCGTGTACACGAGATCTCGAACGCGATCGCGGCCGATGTGTACCTGAATGTTCAGGGTGATGAACCCCTTACCCGGCCCGAGCATATCGAAAGCCTGGTAGCCGTGATGCGCAATCCGGAAGTGGAGGTGGGGACGCTGAAAACTCCGGCTACGGGTGAGGATATAAATAATCCGAGCGCCGTCAAAGTGGTCACCGGCAGGTCGGGCCGAGCCCTCTATTTTTCCCGTGCTACGATTCCGCATGATCGCGATGGCATCCGCCCGCAGTACTATAAGCATCTGGGGTTCTACGGATATCGCAAAGCTGCGCTCGATAATTTCGTGCGCTGGCCGGAGTCCTCGCTCGAGCGCAGCGAGCGGCTCGAGCAGTTGCGCTTCCTTGAAAACGGAGTTCCGATCTATGTGGGCGAAACGCCCTTCGACACCGTGGGAGTGGACACCGAGGATGACGAGCGGCGAGTGGAAGAAATCCTGCTGAGAATGCAAAAATAAGAAAATCACCCGACGAAGTCTGCTATACCCGTGCATAAACTGTAAGCACCTGGTGACGCATATTGTAGGATTGCGTGGTGACGTCTTCCTCGTCCAATCGCTGGCGGCAAATCGAGGCTCTGTTCTATGAGGCGCTCGATTTAGCGCCCGGGGCGCGCCCGGAGTTTCTCGACAACAAGTGCGCGGGCGACGCTGCGCTGCGAAAAGAAATCGAGTCCCTGCTCGCTTCCTCCGAACAACCGGCGGACTTCCTGCACCAGCACGTGGTCGAAGCGGCGCATCGGATGATGACCGATGAACGCCGCGAAATGATGGCTCCCGGCACCCGTTTGGGACATTACAAAATCATCTCCTTGCTCGGCGCAGGAGGCATGGGCGAGGTCTACCTGGCCGAGGACACAAATCTTCCGCGCAAGGTGGCGCTCAAAATGCTCGCGCCAGATCTCACCCTCGACGAACGCGGGCTACGCCGTTTTGAGCACGAAGCGCACGCGGCTTCAGCGTTGAACCATCCCAATATTCTGACGATTTATGAATTCGGCCAGGCGGATGGAATGCGCTTTATTGTCTCCGAGTTCATCGAGGGCGTAACACTGCGCCAGAAAATGGCGGTGACCAGACTTCCGTTGGATGCCGCTCTCGACATTGCCATACAAATGGCGAGCGCTCTGGCGGCTGCTCATAATTCCGGTATCGTCCATCGCGACATCAAGCCCGAGAATGTCATCGTTCGGACCGACGGAATCGTGAAGGTGCTTGATTTCGGAATCGCAAAGTTGAGCGAAAAGCGAGTTGGGGGAACCGGCCGTCTCAATGCGTCAACGCTGACATCTTCCATCAGTGAACCGGGGTTGGTGATGGGCACGGCGAAATATATGTCTCCAGAGCAAGCCCGGGGACTTGAGGTGGACGCGCGCAGCGATATCTTCAGCCTGGGATCGGTGATCTACGAGTTGGTCACGGGAAGAGCCGCATTTGACGGCGGCACCACCAGTGATGTGATCGCGGAAATTCTCAAAGTTGAGCCGCCTCCTCCCCTCGAGTTTGCTCCCGATCTTCCGTACGAAGTCGAGCGCATCATCAGTAAAGCGCTGCGCAAGGACCGCGAGACCCGTTACCAGTCGGTGCGAGACTTGCTCATTGATCTTCAGGACTTCAGGAAAGAAGCGGAATTTCAGGCCAAGTTACAAAGAACGCCACGCCGCAGCGGTTCCGTCGAGGACAGGGTGAAGACGACATCCGATTGGCGAACTCCCGCGGTTGCTGTACTTCCCGCTCAGGTTCCGGATCGGCGTTTCCCACGCGAAAAGTGGATTGCGGGAGCGTCTGTTTTGTTGGTTGCGATCGTCGGCATACTCGGGTACCTCTATGTTCGGCAATCAAACGCTCCTCCCACAGCGGCCCGGCCCCGCAGCCTCGCCGTTTTGCCATTCCGGAATCTCAAGCCGGATCCCGAAACCGATTTCCTTGGCTTTTCCCTGGCGGACGAGATCATTACAAAACTGGGCTACGTCGATGCTCTGACGATTCGCCCTTCCTCTTCCATCGACAAATATCGCAATCAGATCATCGATCCGAAAAAAGTTGCCGCCGATCTGAACGTCGATACGCTGCTCACAGGCAGCTTCCTTAAAGACGGGGACGACCTCAGGATTACCACTCAACTGATCGATGTGAAACCCGACAAGATTCTGTGGCGGGAGGCCATCGATCTGAAATATGACCGGTTGCTGACCGTGCAGGATCGCGTGGCGCAACAGATCATCAAGGAATTGGAACTGAGTCTCTCGCCCGCTGAGGCGGCCAATCTTAAGCCGGAGAAACCGATCAGCAGTGCGGCCTACGAGTACTATCTTCGGGGGATCGATTTTTACTCGCTGAATCAGTTTGGGGCGGCGATCGAGATGCTCGAAAAGTCCACGGCGCTTGAGCCCAACTATGCGCCTGCCTGGGCCCATCTGGGGCGGGCTTATACAACGAATGCGTCGCTCCAGTTCGGCGGGCGGGAAGATTACGGTAAGGCTCAGGTGGCCTATGAAAAAGCGATCGCCCTCAATCCTGCACTGGTGGAACCGCGAATCTACATGGCGAATCTATCCACCGACACGGGCCGGGTAGAGCAGGCGGTGCCTTTGTTGAGGTCGGTGTTGCGGGACAGTCCCAATAACGCGGAAGCGCATTGGGAGCTTGGTTACGCTTACAGGTTTGGCGGGATGTTGGAGGAATCTCTGGAAGAGTGCGAAAAGGCGCGCCAGAACAATCCCCAAGTCAAAATCAACAGCTCTGCCATGAACAGTTATCTCTATATGGGCGAGTATGAGAAGTTCCTGCAGAGCCTGCCCGTAAACGACTCGGTTTACATTCTCTTCTACCGCGGCTTTGCCGAATACTACCTGAACAATCGCGCGCAGGCGGCGCAAGACTTTGACCGCGCTTTTGACAGAGACCCTTCATTGCTGCCTGCCGCCGTTGGCAAAGCTCTCAGCGACTCCATCAAGCACGACAATGCCAAGGGTCTGCAGCTTCTGAAGCAGACCGAGAGAAGGATCGAAGAGCGCGGCGTAAGCGACGCCGAGGGACTCTACAAAGTTGCACAAGCCTATGCCCAGCTCGGCGATAAGGCTTCCGCTCTGCACATACTGCAGCATAGCATTGATGGCGGTTTCTTCTGCTATCCCTACTTCGTGTGCGATCCCCTGCTACAGAGCCTTCACAACGAGCCAGAATTCCAGACCCTTATGAACCAGGCGCTCCAAAGGCACAATCAGTTCAAGGCCGCATTCTTTTAGCCGTGTTTGCAGAAGGTCGGCGGTTTTAGTGTGCTCGCGCCCACACCTCGGCGGCGGCCACTCGCTTCGTGATTGCCGGATGGGAATGGAGTAGCCACTCGACCCACCGCGAAGGTGTTCTCTCGGCCAGGTTTTGATTGGCCAGCTTGTTCATCGACGAGATGAAAGGCTCTACACTCGCCACCGACTGGAAGCAGTAACGGTCGGCCTGCCGCTCGTTGAAGCGCGAGTACGCATTGAGAGCTGGCATCAACAGGAGCGACAGCACCGTTGAAACCAGAATCAGTAGTGGAAGGTTGGCAAAATCCGATAAGGTCTCGAATATGCCTCGCTGTTCCACGGCGTAGCGCAGCACTACATTCGCCAGCCAGAAACCAAACAGCGTAATTCCGGCCTGCACAAAAATGCTCTTCAAGATGTGACGGTGCACGTGGTGCCCGAGTTCGTGGGCGAGCACCGCCTCGATCTCATCGTCCGAATAGTTATCGAGCAATGTGTCCGCCAGAATGATGCGCCGGGTTGCTCCCAGCCCCGTGAGCGCGGCGTTGGCCTTCGTGCTTTTTTCCGAGAGATGCCACCGGTATACCCCGCGCACCCGCGTTCCCGCTCGCTCGCTTAACACGATCAACCGTCGCTTGAGTTCTTCATTCTCCAGCGGCTCGAATTTGTAAAAGATGGGAAAAAGCACAACCGGCGCCAATTGCGCGAGCAATACCATCAATCCAAGGAAGATAGCCCACGCGATCAGCCACCAATACTGAGGAACTTGCCGAAGCAGAAAATAGATCAACTCGACCACGATGGTCGCCATCACCAGCCCGATCAGCAGGCCCTTGCATTCATCCCACAGCCAAGCGCGCAACCGCTGGTTCGAAAGATGGTAGCGGTGCTCCAGCCGGAACCCGTAATAATCGAGGGGAGCGCTGATCGCTTTGCTGATCAAAATCAGCATCAGCACATAAAGAAACACGGCGACACTGTAGTTCCGTGCCGCGCCATGATGCTCCCCCAGCGCCAAGTCGCGTAGCGTCCCAGTCCAGCCGGTCGCCAGCAACACGACGAGCAGCCCGAAGCCGATCACAAAATCGCCTACACCCAGCCACCGCTTGATACGGTTATAGCGGCGCGATTCCGGCGAATCGGTTGGAACCGGTATGGTTTCCGTAGCGCTCATGGACCCCTTGCTACTGATTATCCTATCGCGCCTCCCCACCCGCCAGACGCGAAGGTCCTGTGTGCAACGGTCCCGGAGGACACTGGCCGGGTTTGCCCGTGTTCATGACAACTTCGCTCTGCGCAATCGCCGATTTGAGCCCAGCGGTAAGCTGAGGGGTTCCCCGTGCTCCTTTGTGCCCTCTGTGGTTTAACCTTTGCGTTCGCGAGCTGAATCGAACCTTCCCAGCTAGCCTCGCAGTACAAACCGTTCGGAGTTCTCCAGAATCTCTGTGACCAGTTCGGGCGTCGCCGCCTCCACATAAACTCGCAACAGCCGCTCGGTGCCCGATGCCCGAAACAATACCCAAGCATCGGCGCCATTTCCATTCTTGGGAGCGTCGAGAAAGATCTTCACGCCATCGCGATTTTCCTTGCGTAGCACGGCATATGGACCAAGCCGGGTGGTTTGTGGATCGCCGGCGCGACGCACTGCGCCATTTTTCATCTCATCGGAAATATGCAGATCGCGCCGCCCATAATAATGCGCGCCATATTCACGCTGCAGATCGGCCACCAGTTGCCCCAGCGGCTTGCCTTCCTCCGCCATCACATTGGCCAGCAGCAATGCGTTCAAAATGCCGTCGCGCTCCGGCAGATAGCGGCCATAGCCAATGCCTCCCGATTCTTCCCCGCCAATCAGAATGTCGTGCTCCATCATCAGGTCGGCAATATATTTGAAGCCAATCGACGACTCATGCAGCTTGCGCCCATGGCGCGCGGCCATGCGGTCGAGCATGCCCGTAGTGTTAAAGGCCCGCACCACATCTCCCGGCCACTTCTTGCGCACCAGTAGCCAGTTCAGCAGAACCGCGAAGCACTTGTGCGAGTCCACAAAGCTGCCGTCTTCCGCGACTGCGCCGATGCGGTCCGCGTCGCCGTCGGTGACCAGGCCCGCGTGGCATTTTTCCTTTACGGTTGTTTCCTGCAGCAGTGCCACGTGCGGCAAAATCGGTTCCGGATTGATCCCGGGGAAAAGCGGGTTGGCTTCCTGCCGGATAGCGATGTATTGAATTCCGTTCTTGTCGAAAATGCCCGGCAGCACACCTCGCCCTGAGCCATACATCGAGTCGATCGCAAACTTGAAATTCGCTTTGCGGATCAGGTTCAGATCCGCGAACGCGCATACGCCTTCGACGTAGGCGGCTTTCAGATCGACTTCTTCGATCTTTGCGGGAACACTGTGCTTGGGCATCGCGCCCGCCGCGAGTTCGCTTTCAATCATCGTCATGATGGCAGGCGTGGCCGATCCGCCAAACCGGGCTTTGAATTTCACGCCATTCCAGTTCCAGGGATTATGACTCGACGTCACCATCACGCCGCCCGCCGCGCCCAACTTCTTCACATTGAAAGAAACCGCTGGCGTGGGAAGATAATCGTTGGAGAGCCGCACGGGAATCCCCGCGCCCGCGATTACCTCAGCCACAGCGCGCGCCGCGCGATCCGAGGCGAAGCGGGTGTCATAGCCAATAATGATGCCGTGGGTGGGATCTTCATGCTTAAGAACGTAGGAGGCAATCGCGCCCGCCACGCGCCGCACGTTCTCAAACGTAAAATCATCCGCGATAATGCCGCGCCAGCCGTCAGTTCCAAATTTGATGTCGGTCATGAGTCCGTCGTTCGTCGTTCGCTACTCGTCGTTCGCCGCTCGCCTTGCGCGGGTTGCTATTCGTTGTTCATCGTTCGTCATTCGCAGCCCCCTTTTGAATGGTCCCTGGGAGCGAGGGTTGTGAATTTGCGAACGGCGAACGACGAAAAGCGAACGACGAAATCACGAATGACGTCTTCACACCAGTTTCTTCAACTTCTTCTCATCCAGATGTCTCACCACTTTGCCCACATCCTGCGACTGGTCGAGCGTCGTGATCAGCAACGCATCGTCGGTTTCAACGACTACCAGATTGTCCACACCGACGACCGCCACAAATTTGCCCGGAGCATGAACGTAATTGTTCTTGGCATTGAAGGCAAAGCTGCCTGACGCATTGAAGAGGCTTCCATCCGCGGGATGGCTCTTCGCGCGGTGGTGCTCATGCAGCGCGGTCCAGGAGCCGAGATCGTTCCAGCCGAAATCCGACGGCAGGCAGAAGATGCGCGAGTGTTCTTCGCCCTTGGCGGAGCGAGGCTCCAGGATGGCATAGTCCACGCTGATGTTCTCGCACTTCGGGTAAAGCTTGCGGAAAGTCTCCCCGAACTTGCGCGTCCCGTAGCTAGCCGCAATCTTTTCGAGAATCGCCGCCGTCTTCGGCAAATGCTCACGTAAGGCATTCGCCAAAGTGTCGGCGCGCCATAAGAACATGCCACTGTTCCAGAAATAGTTGCCGGCATCCACAAACTGGCGGGCACGATCAAGGTCAGGCTTCTCCGTGAACCGGCGCACGCGCAACGCGCCGACCTCATCGAGCACACCCGCTTCGATGTATCCGTAACCAGTTTCAGGCCGCGTCGGCCGGATCCCCAGCACCACGATGTTTTGTCCCGCCGCCGCGATCTCAACACCCTTGTTCAGGGTGGCGCGGAACTGCTCAGGCTCGGCGATCACGTGATCGGAAGGGAAGAGGCCGAGCACAGCGTCGGGATCGCACCGCAACAACAGAAACGCTGCGAGTCCAATCGCGGGTGCGGTATTGCGACCCGCGGGCTCGGCGACAATCTGCTGCGGACGAAGCTTCCGAAGCTGACGCATGATCGCCGGACGGAGATCATTGTTAGTGATAACCCAAAAAGTTTTCGCGGGCGCCAGCGGCAAGAGCCGCGCGACCGTCTGTTGGATCATCGTCTGCCGGCCGTCGAGCGCAAGCAATTGTTTGGCGCGCCGCTTCCGGCTAAGAGGCCAGAAACGCGTGCCCCGTCCTCCAGCCAGTATCACGGGATAAAAATGTGGATTCGGCTTCACAGCTATTCCAAAGCCTATCATCTCAGGGCGAAAACATTAAACGAGAGGGAACGGATCACAGAGCATAGTCTTCCCTCCATGTGACTCTGTGTACCCTGTGGTTATTGCTTTTACAAACGCGTCGCTGGTTCCGGGACCGGCGTTCCGGGTACGAACGCCTTCAAAAACTCGACAGCCCACTGCGGATGCACGGTAAATCCACCCAAATTCGCCGGGATCACGACCGCATCGCCCTTGGATAGCATCACCGGTGCGAGTCCCGCTACTTCCACGATCCCGCAGCCTTCCACCGCAACCAGGATCTGTACCGAGTCTTTGCCCGACGCATCGCGTGTAGAGAAATCGTGCGGCTCTTTGAGTTCGAACAGATCCACTGTGAAGTAAGGCGCCGCAATCATTGCAGAGCGCCGGTTCTTGCCGCCATCAATATCGACGGGCGCGGGCCGGATTACCTTGCCCGATGCCACCTGCTCTTTCACCGAGGCGATCCCGCGCTCCAGGTGCAGCGGCCGCGGCCGCCCATAGTCATAAAGCCGGTACGTAGTATCGGACTGCTGTTGCGTCTCAACGATCACCGCTCCCGGCCCCAGTGTGTGCACCGTGCCGCCCGCAACGTAAATCATCTCGCCCGCGTAGATATTGATCCAGTTCAGCAACTCTTCGGCGCGCTTCTCGTGGATCGACTGCTCGAAGTCTGCGCACGTGACGCCGGGCTTCAGGCCCAGCGCAATCTGCGATCCCGGACGCGCGTGCGCCACATACCAGCATTCGGTTTTTCCCCAGGGTTCGCCGAAGCGCTGCGCAGTAGCGTCATCAGGATGTACCTGCACCGAAAGCTTTTCTTCCGGAAACAAAAACTTCAGCAACAGCGGAAAGCGCTGCGGATCGCTCGCTGCGGAGCCGACGAGTTCAGCCCCGAATTCCTTGCTCAAGTCCGCGAGCTTGCGATTTGCCAGCGGCCCGTTCGTCACCTTGCACTCGTCACCGGTAAGCCACGCCTCGCCGATTTTTTCGTTGAACTTGGCATTGGGATAGATCGGCGCAAGATCAAGCGTGCCCCAAGGGCGCGGATCGAAGGCGGGCGACATCAGGAGTGGATAGAGTTGGGTCATGCGCTCTTGCGTGCGTCACGCGGAATGATTAAGCGGCTACAGCCCGCCAAAGTACCGCCGCATCCGCTCCAGTCCCTTGTCGATATTCTGCATCGACGTCGCGTAGGAAATCCGCACGTGTTCGTTGGTTCCGAAGCCTTCTCCGGCCACCGTCGCGACGTGCGCGGTATGCAGCAGTCCATGCGCCACATCGGCGCTGCACTTGATCCCACTCTTCCCAAAGAATCCCGATACGTTTGGATACGCGTAGAACGCGCCCTCCGGCATCGTGCACTGCACGCCAGGAATCTCGCGCAATCCCCCAATAATGTGATCGCGCAGCAGGATGTAATCGGCGCGCATGTCGGCTACGCACTTCTGTGAACTCGAAAGCGCCGCCACCGCCGCCTTTTGCACAATCGACGTCGGATTCGTCGTCTGCTGGCTCTGCAGTTTCTGCATAGCCGACAACACCGGTGCTGGACCAAGCGTAAATCCCAGCCGCCAGCCGGTCATGGCATAGGTCTTCGAAAGCGATCCCACCACCAGAAAGCGGTCGCGATATTCATTCAGCGATCCGACCGAAAAACTCTTGTCCGTGTAATTCAGGTAGACATAGCACTCATCGGAGATTACCCAGATGCCGCGCTCCTGCGCCAGTCGCACCACCTCGGTCATATCCTCGGAACTCATCACCGCGCCCGAGGGATTCGACGGCGAATTCAGAATGATCAGCTTGGTCTTCGGCGTGATCAGACGCGCCACCATCTCGGCGGTCACGCGGAATCCTTGCGACTCATCGGCCTTGACCAGCACGCAGTTGCCGCCCGCATAGCGCACCATGTCCTTGAACGAAACCCAGTAGGGCACGGGCAGAATCACTTCGTCGCCGTGATCGACGAGCACGGAGATCACATTGAAGAGTGCGTGCTTGCCGCCCACCGACGCGCACGTCTCCTCGCGCTTATAGGCCGAGCCGAAATCGGCCGCGTGGCGCTGGATGATCGCGTCCTTCAATTCGGCCGTTCCGCCGACCGCCGTGTACTTCGAAAAATTCCCCCGGATCGCCGCGATCGCAGCCTCTTTAATATGCTCGGGCGTGGCGAAGTGCGGCTCGCCCGCCGTCATATCGACCACATCGATCCCCGCCTGCCGCAGCTTTTCTGCCTCCGCCACCGCGGCCATGGTTGCCGAGGGCCCAATGCGGTTGATCCTGTCCGTCAGTTGGACGGGACGAGTCATGGCGCTCAGTGTGGTACTCATGATTTCTTTTTCCTGGATTTGATCTTTCGTTCTGAAGTCACGGATTCTGGCGTCATGCGTTCCGCAACCCTTAATTCTGACTCGTGGCGCTCTGCCTCATCGGCAGCGGTAAACTTGTGCGCCACATCCATCTTCTCGCGCAGTTTTTTGGCAACCAATTCCGGCACCAGGCAATCGATCGCGCCCCCCAATTCCGCCACCTCGCGCACCAGCCGCGAACTAAGATACGAATATTTCTCCGCCGGCATCATGAAGACCGTTTCCAGCCCGGGCTGCAGCTTGCGGTTCATCAATGCCATCTGCAATTCGTATTCGTAGTCGCTGATGGCGCGAATCCCGCGCAGAATCGCCTGCGCCTCGACGCGCAGCGCGTAGTCGACGGTAAGCCCATGAAAGGTGTCGACCGAAACATTGTCGAACTCTGCCGTCATCGCCTCCAGCATCTGGCGGCGGTCCGTCACGCTGAACAGCGGATCTTTTTCAGGATTGCGCAGAACGGCGACCACCAGTTCATCAAAAATCTTGCTGCCACGCTCGATCAAATCAAGATGGCCGTTGGTGGGAGGGTCGAATGATCCGGGATAGATGGCTTTAATGCGCTTCACGGGGCCTCGGCGAACAAGATCTAGATTGTATGCGGGGTGAAACGGGGATGGCAATCGGATAGGCTACGGAAGGCCCGAATGCAGCGATTCTGGCTGCATTCGACCCGACCAGCCCGTTCACTGGAGCAATTCGAATGGCGCTACCGCCGAGCCGCCGGCACCTTCGCCGCCTCCGGAGTAGCCGTCGGCATGGTCGCCACTTTCCCGCTCGCGGGTGCAGCCGCAGCCTGCGCCGCCGCTATCGGAGCCGCCGAAGGCACCAGCCCCAGTGCCTTACGCACCTCGGCGTCGATCTTTGCCAGCGTGTCTTTATTCTCTTTCAGGAAAGCGCGCGCATTCTCGCGTCCCTGGCCGATGCGTTCGCCCTTGTAGCTGAACCACGATCCCGACTTCTCGACGATATTGTTGTTCACCGCCAAGTCGAGCAGGTCGCCCTCGCGCGAGATGCCCTCGCCGTAGAGAATGTCGAACTCCGACTCCCGGAACGGCGCCGCCACTTTGTTCTTCACGATCTTCACGCGGGTGCGCGAGCCCACCACCACATCGCCTTCTTTGATCGCCGCAATGCGCCGGATATCGATGCGCACCGACGAATAAAATTTCAGTGCCCGCCCGCCTGTCGTCGTCTCCGGATTGCCAAACATCACACCAATCTTCTCGCGAATCTGGTTGATAAAAATCAGGCACGTCCGCGACTTGGAGACTGTTCCCGTCAGTTTGCGCAGCGCCTGCGACATCAGCCGCGCTTGCAGACCCATGTGGCTGTCGCCCATTTCGCCGTCGAGTTCGGCTTTCGGCACCAAAGCCGCCACCGAGTCCACCACCAGTACGTCAATCGCATTCGAGCGCACCAGGGCCTCGGTGATCTCAAGCGCCTGCTCGCCATAGTCGGGCTGCGACACCAGCAGATTGTCCACGTCCACGCCCAGCTTTTTCGCATAGCCCGGATCGAGCGCATGCTCGGCATCCACAAACGCCGCCATGCCGCCCGTCTTCTGCGCCTCCGCAATTACCTGCAACGCGATAGTCGTTTTGCCCGATGACTCCGGCCCGAAAATCTCAATCACGCGCCCGCGCGGCACGCCGCCCACGCCCAGCGCCGCGTCGAATGAAATCGCGCCCGTCGAGATCACCGCGATCGGTACGATCGCTTCCTTCGATCCCAGCCGCATGATCGAACCTTTGCCAAATTGCTTTTCAATCTGTGAGAACGCGAGTTCAATTGCCTTTGCGCGCTCATCTGACCTGCTGCTGCGTTCATCCGCCATGATGGCTGCTCCTGTATTTTGAATTCTGGAATGCGGGTTACGTCGTAGCCTACACCCGCGGGCTGGAGCGAGAAGTGTTGGCTGTCACAACAATTTCGGTCAGTTTATCATGAAGCGAATAAAAAGCGAAGCAGAACATTGCATTCCATGGTTCGGCGCCGCCATCTTCGAATTTTCGCCCTCACTTCCGCCGCGTTCTTACCACTGCAACGCGGAGTCACAACGACGCCCCTTTACGTTTTTCTCCGTGTCTCTGTGTCTCCGTGGGGAGGAGTTCTTGCTAGACTTGCAGTATGCCGACGGAAACCCATCCCGAAATCACCAATGATCGCGGCAGCCTGGGCCCAGGCTCTGCCCTCTACCTCGTGGCCACGCCCATCGGCAATCTCGAAGACATCACGCTCCGCGCCCTGCGCGTGCTTAAAGAAGTCGACCTGATCGCCTGCGAGGACACGCGTCAGACTCAGAAACTCCTCACGCATTACGGAATCCACACCCGCACCGTCAGCTATCACGAGCACAACGAAATGACCAAGGCTGCCGAACTAGTGGTCGACCTCGAAGGCGGAGCCAAAATCGCCCTCGTCACCGACGCCGGCATGCCCGGCATCTCCGACCCCGGCTTCCGCCTGATCACGCTCGCCATCCGCCATCACGTTCCGGTAGTTCCCATCCCCGGAGCGTCGGCCTATCTGGCCGCGCTCGTGGCCAGCGGCCTCCCTACGGATTCCTTCCGCTTCAGCGGATTTCTCCCCGCCAAGTCCGGCCAGCGCCGACAGTTGCTCGAAAGCGTGAAAGAGTCGCCCAGAACTCAAGTCTTCTACGAAGCCCCCCATCGTCTGCTGGAGACGCTGGCCGATGTTGCCGAGGTGTTGGGAGCGGATCGTCACGTGGTGGTTGCGCGGGAAGTTACGAAGCTGCATGAAGAATTCCTCCGCGGCCGCGCCGGAGAAATTCTCGAGCAACTCAAATCCCGCGGGGACGTCAAAGGTGAAATTACGCTGCTGATCGCCAAGCAAGACGGCTCCGAGCCGCGCCCTGCGAGCCCCGAGCTAACCGTCGCCCAACGCGTGCGCGAAATCATGGCCGCCGAGAAGGTCGACGAAAAGTCCGCGCTGAAGAAAGTGGCCAAAGAGCGCGGGATTGGGAAGAGCGAAGCGTATCGGGAGTGGCAGCAAAGCAAATAGTTGCTAGAATGATCGATATTGATTAATATTAATCAGCGTATGAAAACCGTCGTAAACCGTCTTCCTCTGACCAAAGCACGTGTAAACCTCGGCCAAGTGGTTCGCCGCGTGCACGTGAATCGCGAAGTGTTCATTTTGGAGAAGGACGGCATCCCCGTCGTCGGCCTTATGCACGTGGACGATCTGGAAGACTACCTCGAAATGCAGAACCGCTCGTCGAAGGAGCAAATCCAGACGAGCGCGGATGAGTATCGCCGCGGAGCGGCGCGCAGCGCGCACCAATTTCTGGCTGAACTGAAAAATCCGACCAGCAAACGCAAGAAAAAATAAGCGCAAGAATTAGAACGTCATGGCCGGA
Organism: Terriglobales bacterium; assembly: GCA_049300475.1. Taxonomy (GTDB): domain Bacteria; phylum Acidobacteriota; class Terriglobia; order Terriglobales; family Acidobacteriaceae; genus Acidiflorens. The sequence continues at coordinate 32,926 of JBAQJU010000046.1, forward strand.
CCGTTTCGAGTCCTCACCACGCCCGCCTTTGAGCGGGAGTTCCGAGCGATCAGCAAGAAAGATGCCGCGCTGGTCCGAGCCCTCGAAGGACTGATTTCGATTCTCAGCGACGATCCCCACAATCGATGTGGACAACACCAAATCAAGAAACTCGCTGGTCTAAAGCCGGGCGAAGGGCAATGGCGAGTGCGCTGGAGAGACTACCGCTTACGCTATGACATTGTCGGAAATGAAGTGGTACTGCATACTTTTCGCCATCGGAAAGACGCGTATTAGAAGGATGCTAAATCCAATCACCGCTCACAGCCATCCCAGCGATAAACAGGGCGCCGTACAAGATCGTTTCTTGAAAGATGACAAGTCCAAGAGCGAGCCAGCGGGTTCCTTTCATGCGATAGATCCAGAAGCATGCCGTTACTAGTGACGTGTAAAGAAGTACATCTAGAAGATGATCCCCGATGGGATTGGTACGAGGGTTTTGGTCGGGTCCTCTGAGGACACCCTGAAATCTAGCCGCCACTCCAATGATGAGCGGATAGAACAGAATCTGCGTAAAGACAAACCAGTATGATGGCTGCCAATATGAACTGATTTGTCGTCGACGAAATGAGTAAGCAGTAACAATAATCAACACCGAAAGGAGACCGACGACGAGTATGGGCGGAAGGACCCAAGCTTCGAGTCCCCAGACGAAGAAAGTTCGAAATGTCTCCCAAAACTGCCCCGCACTCACTTTGGTTGAAGCTCCTTCTTCACCGCCTCGCTAACCACCTTCCCCTCCACCCGCATCCCTTCTGCCGCGAACCGAGCCATGGCGGCCTTCATCACCGTGCCCATATCCTTCATCGTCAACGGCCCAGTCATCTCGAGAATCGCCGCCCGCACTCCCGCCACGATCTCTTCTTCGCCCGCCGCCTTCGGCAGATAGGTTTCGATCAGCTTGATCTCGGCTGCTTCCTTGTCGGCCATCTCCTGGCGTCCGCCCTTGGTGAACTGCTCGACCGAGTCCTTGCGCTGCTTGATCAGCGTCGAGAGCACCTGCTGCGATTCTTTGTCGTCAAGCGGCGCCATCTTTTCGACCTCGCGAAGTTTGAGCGCCGATTTCACCATGCGCAGCGTCGAAAGCCGCGCCTCCTCACGCGCCTTCATGGCGGCAACAATGTCTTTCTGGATCTGATCAATAAGAGGCATGCGCAGATTATAGAACCGCAAGACCTGAAGTCAGAAGTCAGAAGTCAACTTGCAGAAGTAGCGGCCCTCAATGCAAGCCATGTGGTCGAAAGCGATGTTTTACTTCTTCAATTTGACTTTTGACTTCTGACTTTCCTTCCCGAATCATGCTCATTTCGAATATTCTGAACAGTCATCGATTCCCATGCTCAAGAAGAATAGGCTGTTCACTCCCGGCCCCACACCCCTGCTTCCGCCTGCTCAGATGGCGATGGCTTCCTACGGCATGCACCATCGCACCGCCGACTTCCGCGCCCTGTTCACGCGCGTGCTCGCCGACCTGAAAGAATTCATTGGCACGCAAAACGACGTGCTCGTGCTCACTTCCTCGGGCACGGGCTTCATGGAAGCCTCCATCTCAAACCTGACTTCGCCCGGCGACAAGGTTCTCGTGCTGACGGCCGGAAAGTTTGGCGAGCGCTGGGTTTCCCTCGCCAAGGCGTTCGGTTGCGCCATTGAGACGCTGTCCGCTCCGTATGGCGAAACTTTTTCTCTCGATGCCGTCCGAGCCAAACTTACGCCCGAAATCCGCTGCGTTTATGTGCAGGCGACGGAGAGTTCCACCGGAGTGCGCCACGACGTCGAGTCCATCGCGAAACTGGTCCGCGCCCTCCCCGATACTCTGCTGGTCGTCGATGCCATCACCGGCCTCGGCACCACCCATCTCGCTGTTGACGCTTGGGGCATCGACGTCATCATCGGCGGCTCGCAGAAGGCGTTGATGATTCCCCCCGGCCTCGCCTATGGCGCAATCAGCGAGCGCGCCTGGCAACGAATGGAGACGGCAAAATCTCCGCGTTTTTATTTCGATCTGCGCAAAGAAAGAAAGGCCGCCGCGAAGGCCGAAACGTCCTCTACTCCTGCAACGGCGCTCTTCGCCGGGCTCGCCGCCGCGCTCGACTACGTGCGCCAGATGGGAGAAGGAAGTCTTGCCACCGGGCGCGACGCTCTGATCGCCAACGCTGAAATGTGTGCCGCGATGACGCGCGCCGGAGTGCAGGCGCTCGGGCTGAAGCTCTACGCCACGTCCTCTCCCGCGGCCGCGTTAACGGCAGTCGCCGCGCCCGGCGGCGCCGATTCCAGCGCCATCTGCAAACTCTTCCGCGAACAGTTTGGCGCGGTGGTGGCCAATGGCAATGCGGAGTTAAAGGGCCAGCTCTTCCGCATCGCCCACATCGGCTACTACGACTATTTAGACACGGTGGGAGTGCTAGGTGCGCTGGAACACGTAATCGCGGATGTTACCCAGAGAAAGGTTGAATTCGGCAGCGCCGTGCGGGCAGCGCAAGAGGTGTACGCCGGCCTTTCCAAGGGACATTAGGGTTTGCTTGGTTGTTTCTCCATCTGCCATCTCTCGGTCTGTCGTTCAATGTAAAAAGCAATCGCCAATGCTAAAATCAAGGCCGCCACGCCGAACAAGGCCAAGCCGGGCGCGGCAGCCGGTTCCTCAATGATGGCCTTGCGCGCCATGGCGATGAGCGCAACTTCCAGCACGACGCGCACGTGAATGACATCCTGTCTCAGGTAGGCGCGCACCGTCTCCAACAGTTCCACCCCGATCAGCACCAGAAGGAAATATCCAAAGATATCGAAAAGACCGTGCACTGGAATGAGAAAGCGTGGCGACTGCCAGATTTCTTGCCCAATCAGCATTCCCAGGTGCGCCGTGGAGAGCACCACGACAATGGCCAGCATTCCCGCGAGCACCATGACAGCAGATCGCTGGATTTTCGCAAGCAGCATCTCCAACACATTGTCCCCCACACCGATGGCTTCGGGCGTTCGACGGAAAGTATATCTTGAAAATTTCTGCGAGGTTAATCTGAGAGATCAAGGTGAAAATTAGCAGGAAAGTCGAGTCGAGGGCGGCTGCCAGGGAAGGTCATTGCGAACGCCCAAAACGGTGGTGTCGCGCACCTCAGGCAACAGTTATGCATCCAGCGCTTCGCGCCGCAGTTTGCGGCTCTCCGCGAGCAGCGCCATCGAGTGCATCAGGTTCTGCAGCGTCACAATCCCGATCAGGTGCTGCTCGTCAACCACGGGAATGATGCTGAGATTCCGCGCCGAAAGCTTGCGGAAGGCGGAGGCAAGCGACTCCTGTTTCGCGGCCACGTCGAAGATCCGGTTCATCACCGCCTGCACGTAGCCGTTGCCTTCGGCGCGCAGAGCGTCCAGAATTTTCTGCTTCGAAATGACTCCGACCATATCGCTGCCGCGCACCACCGGAAAATCGTCCTGCAGCGTGTGCACCGCCTTTTCCAGCGCATCTTCCAGCGTATCGGCGGGCGACAAAGTCGCAAAATCGGTGAGCATGACTTCTTCCAGCCGCACGCTTTGCAGAACGGACTGGAACACCGCCGACCGTTCTTCCAGTTGCGCTCCCACAAACAAGAAGAACCCGAGCATCACCAGCCACCAGTTGCTCATGAGCATCCCGACCATCATGAACAGAATGGAGAAAACATGGCCGATGCGCACGGCGCGCTGCGTAGCCTGCACCATGTCAACCCGGCGCGAGAAGATCGCGCGCAGCGCCCGCCCCCCATCCATCGGATACGCGGGCAGCAGGTTGAACAATCCGAGATAGACGTTTGCCCAAACGATGCTGCGCAACAAAGCGCTTGAGTGCATCAGCGGGCGTGCCGTCAAAGAAAATCCTGGAATGGCCGCCAACAGAATCAGCGCCGACAATCCCGCGATCGCCAGATTAACGACCGGCCCGGCGACAGCGATGCGAATGTCGCGCTTCCACGCGTTGACTGGATCCGGAATCGCATGCGCTTCGTCCAGCACCGTGATGCCGCCGATCGGCAGAAGAATGATGCCTTTGGCCGGAATGCCCGATCCCTGAGCCACCAGCGCATGCCCCAATTCGTGCAGTACGACGCTGCCAAAGATAATTCCGACCAGGGCCAGTCCGCGCAGCGCGGCGGTTGCGTCCTGCGCCGCCGCTTCCGTGCTCCATACAAAGACCAGAAGGAACAGGAACGTGAGGTGAATTCGGATTTCGATTCCAAACAGCCGACCGACCGGGATGGACCAGCTACGCATAGACATGCCTACAGCTATTCTATCCAGTTAGACACTGCGCGAGCGCGATAGTTGCAGGATGTTGGAGTCGAAGGTACAAAGGCTAGCGGAATAGGCTTGAGATCCGCGATCGGAGATTATGAGAGTCATTGCAGGCCAGTACCGGAGCCGTTCGCTGCGCTCATTGCGCGGCATGGATATCCGCCCAACCGCCGACCGCCTGCGCGAAGCGCTGTTTAACGTGCTGTGCGCCGGCAATCCGGACGCCCTGGCCGGAACGACGTGGCTCGATCTGTACGCAGGCACTGGCGCAGTCGGGATCGAAGCCCTGAGCCGTGGAGCGAGCATGGTCCATTTCGCGGAAATATCAAAAGAGGCAGCCGAGCTAATCGGCGTGAATTTAAAATCGCTGGGCATCGTCAGCGGATTTCAAATCGCGAAGTCCGAAACGACAAAGGCGCTCCGGCAGTGGGAAAGTGCGAGCATCGTTGCGGACTTCGTGTTTCTGGATCCCCCGTATCGCCTGCGCGACGAATATACAAAGACGCTGTCAGCGCTCGCGGAATCGATCCTGCTGCGCGAATCAAGCATGGTCGTCGCCGAGCACGAGAAGAGATTTGATCCGGGGGAAGAGTTCGGACGCTTGCGAAGATGTCGAAAGTTGGAACAAGGAGACGCGGCGCTGAGCTTCTATCGTCCTCTGTGAGCCGTGAGCCACGAGCTTCGAGCTAACAGCCGCATAAGATTCACGGTTCGCTCGTGGCTCGAAGCTCGCGGCTATAATCAAAACGCATGCCCTACTTCCCACCGGTCGATGAACAGCTGGCCTACATCAAAAAAGGCGCAGCCGAAATCGTTAAAGAATCCGAACTGCGCGCGAAGCTGGAACGCTCGCTCAAGACGGGCAAGCCCATCCGAGTAAAAGCCGGCTTCGATCCCACCGCGCCCGATTTGCATCTCGGCCACACCGTTCTGCTGCGCAAGCTGAAACATTTTCAGGACCTCGGTCACACCGTCATTTTCCTGATCGGCGATTTCACCGGGATGATCGGCGACCCCACGGGCCGCTCGGCAACCCGTCCGCCGCTTTCGCGCGAGCAGATCATCGAGAACGCTGAGACCTATAAGGCGCAGGTCTTCAAAATTCTCAGCGCGGACAAAACGGTAGTCGACTTCAACAGCCGATGGTTCTCGAAATTTTCCGCCGAAGACTTCATCCGCCTGACGGCAAAATACACGGTCTCGCAGATGCTCGAGCGCGAGGACTTCCACAAGCGCTTTCGCGAAGAAAAACCCATTGCCATGCATGAACTGCTCTATCCGCTGGCGCAAGGATATGACTCGGTAGCGCTCGAAGCTGACGTCGAACTGGGGGGCACCGACCAGAAATTCAATCTGCTGGTAGGCCGCGAACTGCAGCGCGCCTATGGGCAGGAATCGCAGGTAGTGCTGACGACCCCGATTCTAGAAGGCCTGGACGGCGTCAACAAAATGTCGAAGTCGCTGGGCAACGCGATCGGCATTCACGAACCGCCACTGGAAATGTACGGCAAAATCATGTCGATCTCCGACGACATGATGTGGCGCTACTACGAACTGCTGACGGACGTGCGCACAGAGCAGATCACGCAGATGAAAGTAGATGCCGCTAGCGGAAAGGCGCATCCCATGGCGCTGAAGAAAGAGCTGGCGCGTTCGATAGTGGCGGACTTTCATTCGGTGGAGGCGGCGACGAAGGCGGGGGAGGATTGGGCGAAGCAGTTTCAGAAAGATGAAGCGCCGGAAAGCTTAGATCTCGTCTTGGTCCATTCGAACTCTGTAGGCGTGGCCCAGGTCCACGCGAGTCAGGCGCAACCAGATCCAGGCGAGTTGCGACCCGGATATGGCCCGTCGGGCGGTCCGACGGACGTACACTTTCTGAGACTTAGTCAATACCACGATCTTTTCTTTGTCATCAGGACGGATAAACTATTGGCAGAGTCGGGGCTCGCCTCATCAGTGACTGAGGGGACCCGCAAGATCAAGCAGGGTGCCGTACGAATCAACCAAGAAGTTATTGGTAAGTTTAAAATCGCCCTCCCTAGACTTCCTTTTGAACTGATGGTTAAAGCGGGGCGACTGATGAAGCGAGTCGAAGTGGTGTAGACACCATTGTCATCCTGAGCGGAGCAGCCGGATTCACGAATGCGAATCCGGCCGCGGAGTCGAAGGATCCCTACTCCCACACGGACATTCGCTCGCCTCGGACTCAGATACCGAGGGGGAATCACCCCGCGCCAAAGTCCCCCCGATGGAGATTGAGGATTCGATCACCGCAATCTACGGCACTCTCTCGTGCCACTCCGTAGCCTGCTCGTAGGCCCGCGCTGCCCGCAGCACCACTTCTTCCCTCCAAGCCGCCCCAGCCAGTTGCAGCCCAATCGGCAAGCCATCGAAAGTGAATCCGCACGGAAGAGAAATCGCCGGAATCCCCCACACGTTAAACGGACGCGTATTGCGCAGCATCATGAGTTCGGCAGGTCGCAGCTTATCGGGATTGTTTTGCAAGTCGGCAATTCTCGCCGGGGGAATCGGCACAGTCGGCGTAAGCAGCACATCCACTTCATCGAATATTTTTCGAATGGATTCACGGCTGGCGGCTAGTTCTTGCTTCGCGCGCAGCACATCAGCAGACGAAATCCTTTCCCCCGATCTAATCCGAGCCAGCGTCGCCGGCTGGTAAAGCACGGGAGAGCGCGCCACAAAGCTTTTGTGATACGCATACGACTCGGCGCTCGAAAGCGTGCGGTTCGTCGGCACATCCAGCCGAATTCCGTCCCGAATCTTAGCTCCCAGCTCACGAAAAATCTGAATCGCCTGCTCGACCGCGGCGGCCACTTCCGCATCGAGATCGTCGAAGAAAAACGCCCGCGGCACACCGATACGCAGATCCCGAATCTCCTCGCCGAGATCGCACGTATAATCTGCGACCGGTACATCGACACTTGCCGGGTCGCCTGCGTCGTAGCCGGCCAGTACCTGCAGCATCAAACCCGCGTCGCAAACCGAGTTCGTCAGCGGACCGACGTGATCGAACGACCACGACAGCGGCACCACGCCACGCGCGCTCACGCGTCCGTAGGTAGGCTTGAGTCCCACCACGCTGCAATAAGCGGCGGGCAAGCGAATCGACCCCGCAGTATCCGTGCCAACGGCGGCAAAGCCCATACCACAGGCGACCGAGGCCGCCGATCCACCCGATGAGCCCCCAGCCAGGCGCGCGGTGTCCCACGGATTGCGGACTTCGCCATAGAAGCTGATGATCGAACTCGCCCCATAAGCAAACTCGTGCAGGTTCTGTTTGCCAAGAAGGATGGCTCCGTCGGCGCGCAGGCGCCGCACCACTTCGGCATCCTCTGTCGGAATGCGATCTTTGAACAACGCGCTGGCAGCGGTCGTACGCGTGCCGGCAGTGTCGAGAATATCCTTAAGCCCAATTGGGATCCCGTGCAGCGGCCCGCGATAGTTGCCGCGAAAAATTTCCTGCTCCGCCCGCCGAGCCTCCTCCAGCGCCGAATCCGCCAGAACCGTAATGTAGGCATTAAGTTTTGGATTGAGTTTTTCGATGCGCGCAAGGCAGTCATGCGTGAGCTCGACAGGCGAAATTTGGCGAGCCCGAATTCCGTGACTCAGGTTTTCGATCGTGGGGCGCAAGCATTCCTCAATCCGCGCAGTTTCCCGCACGCGCGTCGCCACCATTTGATCACAAACAGGACGGCAAATTATTTTCCGGGAGCCGAATTGGCGCGACGCTGCTGGCAATACGCGACCAAGCTGTCAAGCGCGTCGCGAGTGATAAACGTAGCGGCCTTCTGCAGTTCGCTTTCTGAGAGTTCGGTCGACTTCCCAATCAGGGTCAAGGCCATGCGAATGCGCGTGCCTCCCTTGAGATCGGGGCCGAACGAAACATGTTGCTCCGCGGTAACCCCCAGAGCGTGGTTGATCAGATCGATCGAGCGGGGAGGACTGATCGCCATGACAACCGCGGAAAGCGTGGCGCGCACAGGCTGTACCAGAAGGAAGCGCGCACGGCTGCCGACTTCCCAGGGCGTCCCTTCAGTCCAGACGGCTTCCTCATAGATTCCGCGATTCAGCAGGCGATCGAGATTCTGAAAGGCGTGGAACGCGGCATCCACCGGCAATGGTACGGTGACAGAGTATTCGACGCTCGGCAGCATGGGACATCCCCTCGAATGACCATACTGATCTACAGATAATGATCGGCGGATTATGCACCGATTCCCAACGGAAGACAAGGACGAACATGCGCCTGCTCCAGGTCAAGCAACTGGCGCTTGATGTCGAGACCGCCGCCATACCCGCATAGCGATCCGCCGGATGCGATCACGCGGTGGCAGGGAACGACAATCGCAACCGGATTCCGATTGTTCGACATGCCGACCGCGCGGAATGCTTTGGGGTGTCCGATAGCGCGGGCGATATCGCCATAGCTGCAAGTTGCGCCGTAGGGGATCGCAAGCAGTGCCTGCCAGCAGGCCAGTTGAAACGGCGTCCCGCGGAGATCCAGAGGCATCGTGAACTCGCAGCGCTCGCCGCCGAAATATTCGTTGAGTTCGCGAACGTAGGGGGTGAGAGCCGGTTTGGACAGGCGAAGTTCAAACTTCGGATCCATCTTCATCATCCGCGCCGCAAACTCCAGGCGAACCAAGCCCTTCTCCGAGGCAGCCAGAAAGAGCGGTCCGACCGGCGAAGGTGTGCGAAAGAAGAACAGAGTTTCCATGACCCCAGTCTCCACGATTCCAACTTCCACAATGAGATCCGCGGACAGCTTAGCATGATACCGGCTTGACTCTCAGATCTCGGCACGGGAGTTCGGCAACAAAAAGAGCCTCCCGTTTGCACGGGAGGCTCCTTTTGCCAGGGGAGGATCATCTCTTGCTGGCTATTTTTGTTGCTGCTGGCTGGAATTCGAATTCGTTGAGGCCAGTTGCTCAAGATTGTTCTTCAAGAGGCTGACTTCAACCCGGCCGCCGTTGATCCGCTTCGGCTTGGCGTTCCCTTCGGCGGTCGCAGCCGGAGTCGGGGCGTTGCCCATGCCCACCAGGTAAATGCGGTAAACCGGAATGTCATGGTTGAGCACAAGGTAGCGCACTACCGACTCAGCCATCTTCTGCGAGCTGGCAATCGCGGTTTGTCCGTGACCGGACGAAAAGCCCTGCACTTCGACAACATACCCGCGCTGGTCCTTCAGTGGAGTTGCCATCTCATCCAGCGCTTCTTTCGCATTCTTGCTCAGCACGGTCTGACCGGATCTGAAAAGAATCTCAGTCTGGGTGGTCGGCTGATACTGGTCGATGTTAGTGACCACCGACTCGACCGTGTTCAGCCGCGTGCTCGCCTGGTCGGCAGTTTGTTGCGCGGCCTGCGCCTTGTTTCCGGCTTCAATGGCGTGTTGATCGGCTTCATTGGCCTTCGCCGAAGCCATCTGGATTCCTTGCTGCGCGCGGGCGTCCGTGTCCCGGATCGCCTTGGTATTGGAAGCTGTCAGTTCGTCGAGTTCGTTCACGCGGTCGCGAATCGGCTCGGTCTGGCGCGCCACATATTTCTTGCGCGCGAATGGATTCATATGTCCCCAGAAACCTTCGCGAGTCGCGGGCTGTAACGGCTCTTTACCGGTGGCGGAATCCGCCTTCGTGCTGCTCTGATTGCTGGTCGACATCGTTGCCTGCGCGGCGGAGTTGGGAGAGGTAGCAGTCTGTGAGTTGGAATTGTCCTGCGCGAAAACTGGCACCGCCAGCATCACGCTCAACAACAGACCAAGGAGAGTTCGGTTCTTCATTTTAGACTTCCTCCATTAAGGGAGTGGCATTCCACTCGGAGCGCCGGGTAGCGCGCTTTTTAATTGCGTCATTTCAATCCACGAAACTCAGAAGCACCAACCGACGCAGCTGTTGCCTCAAGAGTAGTCCGTTACCGGTCCGCCTTTATATAAACAGTTTGGATGCCAAATGCCGCACCTCGGCCATTGCCCGACAAGCGCTTTATTTTCATCGATATAACAAACCGTCGCAAACGTTCAACCGCAACCGCCAGCGGTAATTTTGGCTGGAGCCGGTATAAAAACTGCGTGGGCCCGATGAAACCATGCCAGACGGAGCGATGGAGAGACGCGAAAAATGAACAGACCAGCGGCCATCCTCATCTGGTTCGATTTGAGCATCCTGGGGCTCAAAGCCATCATCAATCCTATTATCACTTATGAAAAGATCTATAATAAGTACTTCCCGAAGCACTTCTGTGGGTTTCCTCCTGCCTGTTCTCCTGTCCTTGGTCGCGCACGCCGAGAAGACTCCATTCAACCTGAAGCAGCTTAAGCTGCCCGACGGTTTTCACATCGCGGTCTTCGCCGACAATATCGATGGCGCCCGCATGCTGACCTTCACTCCCGGCGGCGTGTTGCTGGTCAGCGAATCGGGTGAAGGCAAGGTGGTCGCGCTTCCCGATCCCCGGCACTCCGGTAAAGCCGACCGAACAGTCGATGTTCTTTCTGGCCTGAACGAGCCGCACGGTATCGCCTTCTATGACGGCAAGTTGTACGTCGCCGAAAACGATAAAGTCCGCCGCTATGACTGGGACGAGGCGAATCTGCGGGCAACCAACCCCAAAACGCTCACCGATCTGCCGACCGGCGGGGGCCATTCCACGCGCAGCCTCCTGTTTCACGGCGGCAAGATGTATGTTGCGGCGGGATCGAGCTGCAATGTTTGCATCGAGAAAGATCCCCGCCGTGCCACCGTCATGGAGTTCAATCCGGATGGCACCGGCCAGAAGATTTTTGCCAAGGGCTTGCGCAATTCCGTAGGGCTGGCCGTGAATCCCAAGACCGGCACGGTGTGGGTAACCGTGAATGGCCGCGATTGGCTCGGTGACGATCTCCCTCCGGAGACGATTTACGATTTGGGAAAAGGCGGCGACGGCACTGAAGACGCCGGCTGGCCCTACTGCTATGGCGACCGGGTCCCCGACCCGAACTTTACCAAGCCCGGCGATAACCGCTGCCAAAGCGTGATTGAGCCCAAAGTCCAGATGCAAGCCCACTCCGCCCCGCTCGGTCTGGCGTTCTACGAAGGCACGATGTTCCCGCCCGAATATCGCAACAACATCTTCGTAGCCTTCCATGGCTCCTGGAATCGCAGCCTTCCCACCGGCTACAAAGTAGTCAGAATAAAACTCGACGACAAAGGCCAACCCGTAGGCGAAGTCCAAGACTTCATCACCGGATGGCTGGCGCCCGCCGAAACCAAGAAAGACCGCTGGATGGGCCGCCCGGTAGGCATCGTCTTCGGTTCGGACGGCTCGATGTACCTGAGCGACGATCGAGGGGGAGTGATCTACCGGGTGACTTGGGGAAAATAGATCCTCATTGCTTGACGTTGATATCTTGGAGAGGACGCGCTCTCATCCACGCCGTTACTCCGTCAGGTTATAGATCAGCCCATTCGGATCTTTGACGTAACATCTCGGAACTTCAGGCTCATCCTTAACAACCCTGCAGCCTTTTTTCTTGAGCCTCGCTTTGGCTTCCTTGACGCTCTTGACGGTAACCTCCAGAACAGGTCCAAGAGCAGGACCGGGCTCAATAAACAGATTGATATTTTTCCCGTGCAGGCCAACCATTTTCGGGTTCTTATCCGTAATCACAAAGCCGAGTTCCTTGACGTAGAAAGCAGCGGCCTTCATTGGATCCTTGGCCTGAATCAAGATATCTGTGCCAAATGTGTTTGCCATAAGCGCCTTTCGAAAGCGACGAAGCGACTGACTCTTCCCAATCTTCTGCTCCGCTGGGACTTTACTCGCCTTTCAGCATTCAACACAAGACGAAGCCTTCTACTCCCCGCAGTACTTCTCATACTGCTGATAAATAAACGGGTCCGTCATGCCCGCGATGTAGTCGCAAATCACCCGCGGCAGCGGATCCTGCCCAGCCTTCTCGCGGTAGCTGCGCGGCAGATCCTCCGGTTCCTCCATCCAGTGCGCGAAAAGTTCTCCCACGATGCGCTCGGCGTCTTCCTTCTCGCCCTCCAGCGCCGGACTGAAGTATAGATTCTCATAGAGAAAGTCCTTGAGCTGCCGCCGCCCTTCTTCCACCTCAGGGCTGAAGGCGGCCAGCCGCTCCGGATGTCGCCGGATCGCTTCAAGCGAATGCACCCCAGCCTGCGCGACCCGCGCGCGAGTGTTCGCGATCAAGTCGCTCACCAGACGGTCAAATACGCGTTTGAGCGTCTCATTGAATTGCAGCTTCTCCGGCGCGTCAGGATAAAGTTCGCGCACTTCCCGATAGCTTCGATCGAACATGGCCACGCTCGCGGCAATCTGCTCCACGGTCAGCAGGTGCGCCTCACAGCCATCATCCAGATCGGCAGTGTTGTAAGCAATCTCGTCCGTCAGGTCGATCAATTGCGCTTCGAGCGGCGGCCGCAGGTCCAGCATGTACTCGGCCAGCTCCGGATGCTCCCCGGCATCGTAATCGTGCGAGTGCTTGATGATGCCCTCACGCACCTCGAAAGTCAGATTGAGCCCGCGAAACGACGCATAGCGCAGCTCAAAATCTTCAGCAATCCGCAGCGCATGCAGGTTGTGATCAAAAGAAAGTCCGTGCTGGCGCATCGCGGCATCAAGCGCCTTCTCGCCGGCGTGTCCAAACGGTGGATGCCCAACGTCGTGTACCAGCGCCAACGCCTCCACCAGGTCTGAGTTCAGTCCAAGTTGGGCCGCGATGGTCCGCGAAATCTGCGCGACCTCTATGGTGTGAGTGAGCCGGTTGCGGAAGTGATCGGAGTAGCGCCGGGTAAAAACCTGCGTCTTGGCTTCCAGTCGCCGAAAGGCGCGGGCATGGACCACCCGGTCGCGGTCACGCTGAAAGTCGTTCCGGTAAGGATGCGCAGGCTCGGGATGCCGCCGTCCCCGAGATTGTTCCACCCGGACAGCGTAGTCGGCGAGCATGAAAAGAGTTTAGCAGCGTTTGAAGTCGCCAGTTCCGGGCTCGTGCTTTGGAGGGCTTATCACCGCCGAGACGCAGAGAACGCCGAGGGAACCCTTTGGGATTATCGATCTTTTTGGGATTATCAAGTTCATCCGCCCTGATTAGAGGACGCGATCAGAAAAAGTTTTCTCGGCGCGCTCGGCGTCTCGGCGGTAGATTTGCTTTTCGGCAGTAGAAATGCCGCTGCGCTTACTGTTTGCTGCTGTCTTCCCGCGCCAGCTTCACCTTGGCCGAGTCGAGCTTCTTCTGCACCCGCGCCACATCGGCCGGATCGACCTCCGCCGCAATCGTGCGATTCCACTCGTTCAGCGCACGCTCCCAGTTCGTAGCCGCCAGCTTCAGGCGTCCCGTTTTCTGGTACAGGTCGCCGAGGTGGTCGTGCACGGTGGGATCGGTATTGATCTTCTGCGAAGCCTTCAGCAGATCCTCTTCCGCCAGATCGTATTTTCCCAGCCGGAAATATGCCCAGCCCAGCGAATCCAGATAAGCGCCGTTCGCGGGATCGAGATCGACCGCACGCTTGATGTATCCCAGCGCCTCGTCCAGTTCCATGTTCTGGTCGGCCAGCATGTAGCCCAGATAGTTCAATGCCGAAGCATGCTGCGGATCGCTCGCCAGCACCTTCTTGAACTGCGCTTCCGCGTCGGGATACCGTTTTTCGCGCTCCAAGGTAGAGCCGCGCAGGAACCAGATGTATTCCTTGTCTTCTGGTTTGGTGCTTAGAGCCTCGGCTTTGTCCAGCGACTGCTCGGCCTCGCTGAAGCGCCGAAGCCGCGTCTCCATTTGCGCCAGCGTGATGTAAACTTGCCGGTCGTCGCTATTGCCCTTGAGCAGCGCGCGAACCTCCTCCAGTCCTTTGTCTGCCTCGCCCATATCGGCCTGCTGCGCAGCCAGAACCATCTTCAGGTCGCGGCTGGTCGGAAGCTTCTGCACCGCCTCTTTTGCAACATCGGTAGCTTTCTGCCATTCCTTGGCTTCGCGCCACGTGTCGATCACCTGCTGGTAGCCGCGTTCGACGTTATCCGAGCCGCCCAGCGCGATCATCTGCCGGAACGTCTCATTGGCCGCCTGGTAGCTTCCCTGGTCGCGGTAGATGGTGCCCAGGCGCTCCAGAAAGACCGCCCGGTTGCTCTTCGCGCTTCCCGAATAATCGCCGTCCGGCTTCTCCGATTTCTTCAGCAAATCCTTCATGATCGGGATCGCTTCGTCGTAGCGTCCCTGTGCCTGGTAGATGGAAGCGATGTTGTAGGGCACCTCGACCGAATCCTGCACCATCGACTCGGCCTTTTTCAGATTGTCGAGCGCCAGATCGAACTTCCCCTGCTTGCGGTAGATCTCGGCGATGCGCACATACGTCTGTGCATCCTCTGGATTCGCGTCGGCGATCACCTTGTACTGCTCGAGAGCGGCATCGCTCTGTCCATCATTGAGCAGATTCTCCGCCAGCCCCCGGATCGCATCCAGATTGTCGCGATCCAGTTCGATCGCGTGCCGGTACGCGTCGACCGCGTTCTTATATTGTTTCTGCTGCTCGTAGGTATAGCCGAGCGCCGAGTAAAGCTTGGCGGACCGGCCGTTCGCCGGCACCGAACTCAGCACCTGGGCCGCACGCGCAGTGTCACCCAGTTCGTTGTAAAGATAGGCCAGGGTGGTGATCGCTTCTTCGGAGTCCGGCTGCAGCTTCACCGCCGTCTTGAATTCCGCCTCCGCCTTCTGCAGGTCGTTGTTCAATCGATAAAGGCGGCCCAGAAGCAGGTGGTCATCCATGCTATCGGGTTGCAGGCGAACGATCTGCTCATACTCCTCGATCGCCAATTTCAGAACGCTGTCCGATCCGTTGCCCGCCTGCATGTCGCCCAGCGAGCGCAGATAAATTCTTCCCAGCAGGCGCCGCGCCTCCAGATTGTTCGGATCGCGCTTGATGATGTCCTGCGCTTCGACCACGGCATCGCGAATCCGCCCCGTCTTCGCGTAAAGCTCCGCCAACCCGGCGGTCAGGTATGCGGATGTCGGGTCCGCATCGATGGCAGCCCGGTATTCCTCGATCGCTTTGTTGGCCAGATCGCTGCGGCCATAACTGGCGACCTGCTCCTCATACATGTGTGCCAGACAGAAGTGATAGTAGGCCGCTGCCCGGTCGGGCGCTTTGCCTTTGTTCAAGGAAGAACCCGAGGACGAAGAACCAGCAGCAGCCGGGGAATCCGCAGGGGTCGCGGGCACATTCTGGGCCATCAATAACGACCCGCTAAGGAGAACAACAACAGACCAAAGCTGTATTTTCATGAACCGTCCCGCGGAGTACGACCGCTTGTAGGATTGGATGCCGAATCGCCATCCTCCGATTTCCCTATTCTACCCTGCAGAAGGCTTAGCGGCCCAGAGAGCGAAGACTTGCCAGAAATTCGGAAGTACAGGGGCTACTTGTGTGTTGAAGGGTTCTTGTCTGCTGAGGGGTTCTGGTGTGGTGACAGGGTTTTGCCCTTTCCCAAGCGGGGCGAAGCCCCGCTTCCACACCCCTAATGCCGGAAGTGCCGCACTCCTGTAAAGATCATCGCCAATCCCAGCCGGTCCGCGGCCTCAATCACCTCCTGATCGCGCACCGACCCTCCCGGCTGAATGATCGCCGTAGCTCCCGTCTTGGCGATCTCCTCCACGCCATCAGGAAATGGGAAAAACGCGTCGGAGGCAGCCACTGTCCCCTTCAACGGAAGCTGCGCCTTCATCGCTCCCACCTTGCAGGAGTCGACCCGGCTCATCTGTCCCGCGCCCACGCCCACCGTCTGCCCGTCGCGAGCGTACAGAATGGCATTCGATTTTACGTGCTTGCAGACCTTCCATGCGAACAGAAGCGCGCGCCGCTCTTCGGCCGTGGGCGGGCGTTTGGTGACCACCTTCAAGTCGGATTCGCCCAGTTGGTGCAGATCGGCATCCTGCACCAGCACGCCTCCCGAAATATTCTTGAGCACCCACTTCTGCTGTCCGGCCGGTACCTCGACCAGTCGCAGATTCTTCTTGGACGAGAACACTTCTTTGGCGCCCGAATCGAAAGCCGGAGCCGCAATCACCTCCAGAAAAAGCTTCGCCATCTCGCCAGCCGCGCCGGCGTCCACCGGCCGGTTCACTCCAATCACTCCGCCGAAAGCCGAAACCGGATCGCACTCCAGCGCGCGCCGGTAGGCCTCGGCGAGAGTCTTGCCGGTCGCGGTCCCGCAGGGATTCGTGTGCTTGATGATCGCGCACACCGTCTCCTCGAACTCCTGGGCCAGATCCCACGCCGCCTGTAAATCCACGATGTTGTTGTACGAAAGTTCTTTCCCCTGTACCTGCACCGCATGCGCCACGCCCGCCTCTGAGTCGTCCGCATACATGGCCGCTTTCTGGTGCGGATTCTCCCCGTAGCGCAGGTCCATCTGCTTGCGGAAGCTAAGCCGCAGGATTGACGGAAAACCGGCCGGCGATAATAACTGGAAGTCTCCTCCCACACGTTCAAGCGTGGATGCGATCGCCGAATCGTAGGCCGCAGTAGTCGCGAAGGCCTTTTGCGCCAGCCGCCACTTGGTTTCCCGCGACAAGGCCCCGCCGCTCCGAACCATCTCGTCCGCGATCGCGTCATAATCCGCAGGCGAAGTCACCACCGCAACATCCTGAAAATTCTTGGCCGCCGACCGGATCATCGACGGCCCGCCAATATCGATGTTCTCGATCAGTTCCTCAAAATGAACTCCGGCCTTGGCCGCGGTTTTCTCGAAGGCATAAAGATTGACGACGACCATGTCGATGGCCGGAATCCCGTGTTCGGCAACGGCCGCGCGGTGCCCAGCATCGTCCCGCCGATGCAGAATGCCGCCATGCACCTTGGGATGCAGGGTCTTGACGCGCCCATCCAGCATCTCAGGGAAGCCGGTAAGTTCAGAAATGTCTTTCACAGAAATGCCGGAATCCCTCAGCAACTTCGCTGTCCCGCCGGTAGAAACCAGTTCCACGCCAAGCGCAGCCAGCCGGCGCGCGAAATCGACCAGTCCTGATTTGTCAGTAACACTAAGAATGGTGCGGCGAATCGTGGACATAATGCGGCCTCGATGAAAGACAAAAAATGAAGGAAAAGTGAAGAAGAATTCTAGCAGCAAGAGAGAATTTAGGAACTGTGGGGGTAAGAGAATCCAGGAGAAAGAGCTAAAAAGTAAGAGCCAAGAGCCAGGAGCTGAGAGCTGGGCAACTGGCAACTGGCAACTGAGAACTAGCTCTTTGCCTTGGCCGTCAGCTTTACCTGCCCGTCCTGAATTTCGACGGAATAGATCACCGCACCGCACTGGTGCTGCTTGCGGATCTCGCCGGTTTTCTTCCTGACGAACGCCGTGAAGGAATCGAAACTGCCGGAAGCCTGTTCCCCCGATTTCTCCTTGGCTGCGCTCAGCGCCTTGTACAGCGACTCGATTTTCTCGCGCTCCCCGTCCGGATCGGAGCACTCGACCGAAAAATTCCCGCCCGCCGCGTTCTCGGCGGCACGGCTCGTTCCATATGCGTGACGTCTGGGCGCGGGCTCCGGGTTCACACGCACCCCCTGCACCGAGAGAATCGCGTCCTGCGGCCGCCGGTAGCCCTCCTCGCGGATCCGCATCTTCTTGCGCCACAGATCACTTTGGATGGCATAGCGTTGCGCCATTTCGTTGTAGCGGTAGCGCTGCGCAATATTCATCCGCCCGCCGTCGCTGAACTTGCGCAGCAGGCTGAGTACCTTCCACTCAACGTCGGTGGGAGGCCGTTTGGCCGGATTATTGAAGAAGATTTCGTACTCGATCTTCAGGCGGCGCAGTTGCTTGTCCAGAAGATTCAGTTCTTCATCGATGGGGCTGAGAGTGACGATCACACGGACAGCTTAGCGTCCAAAGTTCGACCCTCACAGGTTCCCTCCGGCCATGTCGGGGATGGTACGAAAGTTCTGAAAACAGCTGTCGGCTCTCAGCCGTCAGCTCTCCGTTAGAACCCGAAGTACGCAGAAGAGCCAGCAAGCGAGTACCGTGACCGCGAAAGGATTACCGCAATCGGCAGATCGTAGCGCCGGCACCTTGCCGGCGGTTCCGAGGGCGCCCCGCCCTCGGCCCTCGTAGAAAAGACGTGCGGCCATGGTACTAGAGGAAGACCACGGTCGCCGAAGTTTAAGAACTGACAGCTGACAGCTATTTCCCGCTCGACGCCATCTTCTTCACCATCGCCAGCACCAGCTTGCGGTCGCTGTCGTTCAGGTTGACAGCGTAACGGCGCATCTGGCTGAGGAAGCGCACTTCGTCGTCCGAGAGCTGGGGCAGCCCTTTATGACCGTTGGTATTGCCTTCCGCGAAAAACTGCGAGAGCGGCAAATCCATCGCGCCCGCGATCTTCGCCAACGTGTCCAGCGAAGGAATGGTGTGGCCATTCTCCACCCGCGAAAGGTAGCAGCGCAGCAGGCCAGTGCGCTTTTCGATGTCGCCTTGCGACATGCTTCTCTGCAAACGATAATTTCGGATGGTCTCGCCAATTTTCATAGGGCGCAAGCAAAAGCCAAAAACAAATGGCCAAAAAAAAGATGCGTGCATAGTAACCAGATTGGTACCGTCTGGCAAGTGGAAATTCTTTGCTCTTGATTTCAGGCCAAATCGCAAGAAATTCGCTTGTCGAAATATTCGGATGCCAGAGCCGCTCTCATGCCGGGAGAAAGCTGTCATGCTGAGCGAAGGTAGAGTTTCGCTCAGCGAAACTCTACCGCAGTCGAAGCACCCCTACTCCCGGCGCGGGTGCGTCCCCGAATCCGAAGCATCGGGACGCGGCGCTTATTTCTTCAGCGTAGTCCCGAGAAACGCCACGGTCCGCTGCCAGGCATCGGCGGCGTCCTCCGCGCGGTAGCCCTGCGTATTATTAGGGTTTTCAAAGGCATGCCCCGCATCGGGATAAATCTTCACCTCAATTGTCTTCCCCAGTTTCTCCATCGCCTGCTGGAATTTCTTAACATCCTCCGGCGTGATCCCGCGATCCTGGCCGCCGAACAGCCCCAGAACCGGAGCGTGAATCTTCTTCAGTTCCTCCGGATCGGTCGCCAGATGCCCGTAGTTAATCACGGCCGCCGCCAGATGAGGCTCGGCCAGCGCTAGATCCAGCGAGTAGCCGCCGCCCATACACCATCCAATCGACCCAATCCGATCCTTCCTGACATTGCGCCGCGCCGCCAGATAGTCATAGGCCGCCTTCAGGTCACGCGTCGCCCGATCCTCCGGAACGCCCCGCATCAACTCGTGCGCCATCTCAGGACCATCCGCAACTTTGCCCCGATACAGGTCGATCGCCAGCGCGACATAACCCTCATCCGCCAGCTTTGCCGCCTGCCCTTTCACCCAATCGTTCAGTCCCCACCATTCATGAATCACGATCAGGGCAGGGAATGGCCCCTTGCCCGCGGGTTGATAAAATATCGCGTTAACAGCCTCATCGCCCGACTTGTAAGAAACCAGCTTTCCCTCAGCCGCAAATCCAGGCGCAACCAACAGCGAGGCGCAAACCAGCAGTAAGAGAATCAGCGCGAGCGGTTTCACGACAGCAGATTTCATGAATTATCCCCACAAAGTTCAACTTCTTCTCCACGAATCAACGCGGATTCACGCGGATTTTTCTTTGTTTTTTCCATGATTCGCGGAAATCTCTGTTGATCCGCGGAAAATGAAGTTACGGACTCAATCCAGCAACGTCTGAATCATTCAATGACTAAATAACTCAATGACTCAGTGATTTCAATTATGCTTCACAAACATCCCATTCCTCTGCCCCGTAAGCGAGTTGTAAACCGTTTCCAGATACACATCCTCGGAAATAAAATCTCCCGCATACTTCTTCCAGGGATCGAGAATCTTCTTCTCTTTCATCTCCACGAGTGTCATCTTCTTGTCGAGCGCATCCTGCACCGCCGCCCGCGTCTCCTTCAGCATCTTTACATAGGCCCGCACGTCGTCCAGGGTCGACACATTCCCGTGCCCCGGAATAATCTTCACATCCGGCGGCAGTTTCGCAATCGCTCCCTCCACGCCGCTGATCATGCCATCAATGCTGCCTCCGCCATCCACGTCGATAAAAGGAAATCCATACGTGACGAAGTCATCGCCCATGTGCACAACATTCGATTTCGGAAAATAAATCACCGAGTCGCCATCGGTATGTCCGGCAGGGAAGTGCAGCGCCCGGATATCTTCTCCATTCAAATGCACCGTCACATCGTGGTCGAAGGTAATAATCGGCAACGCGCCGTGAGGCTGCACCTTCGCCTCCATGTGCAGCGATCCGCCGTTCCCCGCCTGCCCGCCCTCTTCCAGTCGCTTGCGCACGTTATCCTGCGCAATAATCGGAGCCTGCTTCTGAAAGAATTCGTTCCCGCCCGTGTGATCCTCGTGATAATGCGTGTTGATGATGAAGCGCACCGGCTTGTCGGTGATCCCCTTCAGCGCCGCCTGAATCTTGTCGGCCAGCGGTGCGTATTGATCATCGACCACCACAATGCCATCTTCGCCGACCGAGGCTCCGATATTTCCGCCCGCTCCCTGCAGCATGTAAACGGTGCCCGCGACCTTCGAAACCTTGATCTGCACCTTGCTGAAATCCTGCCCCTGCCCAAAGCACAAGCCAGCCGAGATACACGCAAAGATGGCCACCCGTGAAGTAGTTCGCATTTGGTTCTCACCTCTTGAGAGGAGGAATTGTAAATCATGCTGTGAGGCGCAATCCGAGTGCGGGCGCCCCCATCCTCTCAATGGCGTCAAACGTGTCATCCTGAGCGGAGCGGGGTAAGCGAAGCGCAGCCCCGCGCAGTCGAAGGACCCCTTCCCCAACGAAGTCTTTGTCAATGCAGCAAGGCATTCTCTCGACAATAGTCGAGGTGAAGGTCCCGCTGGTTCTCCACTCACAACCTCCTTCTGGCGGCATGAAAAACTTGACTTAGTTGCCAATAAGCCCAGCATAGATTCACAGCGCCCAAGTGGTGACTAACTGTTAAACAAGCAGAAGACGCCAGATCCATCCGGGTGAAGGAGGTTCGTCGTAGTCGGCGCCGAAACGCTGAGAACCGAACACTGAGAACTGGCAACTGGCAACTGAGAACTGACAGCTGAATCTACGGTGTTCCCTCATACAGCGGCCACAACCCGTCGGCCGTGACGCGGTAAATCGCATACACGCTACCGGCATCCGTGGTCTGCCGGAACAGCAGTTCTCCCCGGCCATCGCCATCGGCATCGACTGCGTCGATCAGGTCCATCCTCGGGCTCGCGTCGAGGTGCCGCGAATCGGTTTGCGCGTAGAAAAGTTTTTGCAATTCTCCTTCGAGGTTCGTCCGCGCGATCAGCGTGATCTCCTGTGGCACCTGATTGCCAGGAGTGCCGGCAGGCGGAAGCGCAGTTCGCGCGGAAAGCACCAGCACCGGCTCGTTCGAACTCGAAAGATCGAAGATGCGCAGCTTCAGGTCTTCGAACATAGGCTGCGCGGTCTTCGCGGAAGTTTTCCGGACAGCAGACTTTCTCTTGGCGGCCGAAGTCGAAGCCGTCGTGCCCTTCTTTGCGCTCGACGTCGGTTGCGCCGCGGCCTGCGACTTTGGCCGAAATTGTTGCGCCGCCAGTTCGAGCATCTTGTTGCGATAAATCGCCTCCTCCGCCGGCTTCAAATCGTAGGTGTAAGGCCGCGGATCCGGTCCTCCCGCATCGGAGATTGCTGCGACAGTCGTTACCGATGGTGTGGCAGCGGCGGCAGCTTGGCTGGCAGCGGTCGCAGCTTTGGCCGCTTCCGCAGGCTCGTCGAAATTCACGAACGGTTCGTGGTGCGCATTGGGATCAGGCTTCCCACGCCGCAAAATAGGCCGGTTCGGATCGTTGATCGGCCGTGCATAGTCGGAGGAATCAGCCGTTTTACTCGCAGTCGCTGCTGCCGCTTTCGTCGTTGTGTCTTTCGGCGTGGAAGCAGCAGAGGCCGAAGTTTGTGACGATGTCGAAGATGGCGATGATGTCGATGGTGTCGAAGCGGGTGGCGATGTCGAGCCGGAATTGGCCGAAGGTGTTGGCGAAGTCTGGGCCGAAGCAGTCTGGCCCGAACCAGTCGTGCTCGTTGAAGAAGCGCCAGTCGAGTCCTTCGCGGGCTTCGACTCGTCTTTATCGGCTTCGCTTCCGGCGCGGCGGTGCAGCACGGGACGGTCCTCATTGCCGCCAGAATCGTCGATTACAGGAGGAGCGTACTTCTTGGTTGTCTCCGGGGCTTTCGCGCCCGCTGGCAGCCACGTGCCCTCGGCAATCCAGTTATGGCTGAGCTGTCCCGGTTGTGTGACGGTAAAGAGGCCCTGCGAGACCCCCGTGCGAAACCCTTCATACACGACTCCGAAATCGAGCGCCATGGGAACCGGATCTGCTTTATAGGAGCCCGCATCGTAAAACTTGCCGTCCAACATGATGACAATCGGAATGAGCCGAGCTTTGCCCTTATCCGTAATCTGCACCAGGCCCAGCGCTCGCGGTCCCTTTTCGGCCTCCTTACGCTTGTACGTCTGCACCAGTTCCTGCGCGTGGAGTGGCGCGGTCCCGGCCCACAAGCACGCCAGCCCCGCAAGAACAAAGGCAAAGGCAAGGGCAAAGATGACGGCGCACAAGCGCATGCGATATAACGATGTTCGGCAAGGAGAAACTTCCATGGACATCAATGATAAGGCCCCTACCTTCCATACGACGGACCAGAATGGCAAAGAGGTTGCCTTGAAGGACTTTCTCGGCAAAACGGTAGTTCTCTTTTTCTACCCCAAGGCCAACACTCCCGGCTGAACGATCGAGGCGCGCGGGTTCCGCGACGCATACAAAAAGATCGAAAAGACGGGCGCAATTCTGGTCGGCATTTCGGGAGACAAGGCCGCGGCGCAGAAGAATTTTCAGGACAAAAACAGCTTGCCCTTCACGCTGCTCGCGGACCCGGACAAAAAGATCGCGAACCAGTTCGGCGTAATGAAAGAAAAAAATATGTATGGCCGGAAAGTGATGGGCATCGCGCGCACGACGTTTGTAATCGGTCCCGACGGCAAGATCAAACACATCTTCAAAAACGTGAAGCCGGAAGGCCACGCCGAAGAAGTGCTGGAATACTTGAAGAGCGCGGCGTGAGGTACGAGCGACGTCGCTACGTCGTGCTCGGATTGGAACATGCAGCCCGCTGGCGTGGTGACAGAACCGTGTGGTAACGGGGCTGTGCCCCGTCCAGCCGAGCGAGCGCAAGCTTGGCATCTGCCTGTCGCCCCCACAAACTGTGATTCGAAACCATGACGTCGATAGGCCCAGTGACCTTGCTCAAAGTGGACTTCTTCAATCGCGATCCGCGACGAGTGGCGCGTGCGCTTCTCGGAAAATTGCTGGTGCGCAAAACGCCGCGCGGAATTCTCGCCGGACGCATCGTCGAAACCGAAGCCTATCTGGGCGAGGGCGACGCGGCTGCGCACGCAGCTGCCGGCAGAACGGCACGCAACTCCGTCTTATTCGGCCCGCCCGGATTTGCATATGTCTATTTCATCTACGGCAATTATTATTGTCTGAACGTCTCCTGCCTGCCCGATGGCAACCCCGGAGGTGTGCTCTTTCGCGCACTCGAACCAGTCGCTGGCATCGACAAGATGGCGCGAGCGCGAGGGATCAAGCTGTCTGCGCGCGAGCTGGACACTCCTGAAAGAAGTGAATCGGACGATCGCAAGCGGCTTCTTACGTTTCGGAAAATCTCCTCTGGTCCGGGACGCCTGTGCGAAGCCTTCGCCATCACGCGCGCCCGCGACAACGGAAAAAGCTTGGTCAGTTCGCGCTCGGATCTCCAGATTGTGGACGATGGGTATCGCGTGCGGCGGGTTGTCGTCGGACCGCGCATCGGAATAACAAAATCAGCGGATCATCCGTTGCGCTATCGGATTGCTGCAAATCCCTATGTTTCGCTTTGAGACCAGCGTGATCCGCAATGTCCGTTCACGGCATGAGCACAACATTGTCAATCAGCCGCGTCGACCCCACGTGGGCTGCGACCGCAACCAATGCCGGTTGCGCGATGCGCTCGACCGGCTCCAGCGTATTGGGATCCACGATCTCGAAATAATCCAGCCGGACTTGCGGCTCCTGCGCAATGATCGCACGGCCCGCTTCGCACAAATGCGCGGCCATGCGCTGGCCTGCGCGAAATTCTTTTTCCATGCGCTGCAAGGAGCGATGCAACACCAGCGCGCGCAGCCGCTCTTCGGCACCGAGGTATGCGTTACGCGAGCTCATGGCCAGCCCGTCATCTTCGCGGACGATTGGGCAGACGACTACCTCAACCGGAAAATTCAAATCGCGCACCATGCGGCGGATGATCGCAACTTGCGCCGCGTCCTTCTGTCCAAAAAATGCAACATCGGGCTCGATCACATGAAAAAGTTTTGCCACGACCGTGGTTACGCCTCGAAAATGCCCAGGCCGCGAGCGTCCATCCAGTCTCTCGCTGAGTCCCTGTACTGTGACCCAGGTAGTTTCGCCCTTCGGGTACATCTCCTCGACCGCGGGCGCGAAAACAATATCGACGCCCTCCTTTTCAAGCGCCGCGCAATCGCTCTCGAACGACCGCGGATACTTCGCGAAATCCTCGGACGGCCCGAACTGTGTGGGATTCACAAAGATGGAAACCGCCACCGCATCGCATTGCGCCTTCGCCGCCCGCACCAGCGACAAATGGCCCGCATGCAGCGCGCCCATGGTGGGAACGAGTCCGAGAGATGGAGAACCGAGAGCCTTAATATCATGACTTTGGGAACGCTCGCGGTCGGTACGGCAAACGGAGCGAACCCCCGCAATGCTGGCGCAAATCTTCACAATCCGCGGACCTTTCTCTTTGGAGTTCGGCTCACGGAAACTCGCGGATTTGCACGTCCAACTCTCTCAGCGTTCCTGCCAGCAGTCCGCGATTCTTGCGCACCTCGGCCTTTGCCTGATCGGTGGGAATCTTGGGTGCCGCTTCCGTGACCAGCACGACCCGTCCATAAGGCCACGCGCTGGATGGGAGAGAGGCCAACTCCGCCGGAATTTGCTCCGGAGTCAGAATGTGAACTTCGTGGTTGTCCAGATCGACGAAGCCGATCCCATCGTCGCGAACAACGAAATAGGGATTCTTCCACTCGCTCATGTTCTGGAATTTTGGGTATCTCGAGGCATCCGGCGGAGCGATGCGCTCCAATCCAGTGGACGTGGGTGTGACAGGCGCAACGGTCGAAGCCGCGTCGGGCGGCTTGGAACAAGCAACCAGCATTGCCAGCCACACCAAAGCGCCGAGGCCTAGCGGGACGGTTTGACGAACCAATGATCGACGAGCGAGTGCTCGACGAAGGAATATTCTGCGCCCGGGCGCCCGCCGAACGAATACTCGCCGAACCCACACCCACGCAACTGCGATTCGTGACACGATGGCTCGCACGGAATTTTCTCCGCTCGCTATTATCACCGCATTGCGTGTTTGCGGTGAAGTACGGTTTCGAGTGCAGCCTGCGTGTCCTTCGGCAAATGATACGACTCGCTGTCGTTCGGGAACTGATGCGCGGCAATGTCGGCCTTGAAGGCCAGCACCGATTCCGTGATCAGTGCCGCTGCGTCCCCATAGCGCCGGACAAACTTCGCCGCGTGCCCAAACGTCAGGTTAAGCAGATCGTGGAAGACCAGCACCTGGCCATCGCAATCCGGACCCGCGCCAATGCCAATGGTCGGCGTCTCGACCTCTGCGGTGATCATGGCCGCGACTTCGCGTGGAATGCCTTCCAGATAAATGCAGGCCACGCCCGCTCGATCGAGCGCGACCGCATCGCGCATTAATTGTTCAATCGCGTTCAGCGTTTTGCCCTGCACCTTGTAGCCACCCATCATGTTGATGGACTGCGGAGTGAGCCCAATGTGTCCGGCGACAGGAATCTCGGCATCGATCACGCGGCGGATCACGTCCACGCGCTTCTCGCCGCCTTCGATCTTGACCGCCTCGGCGCCCGCTTCTTTTACAAAGCGAGCAGCATTGTGGATCGCTTCATCCGCGGTCGCATGATAGGAGCCGTACGGCATGTCGGCGATGAGCAGCGCGTCCTTAACTCCGCGCCGCACCGCGCGCACGTGGTGCAGCATCTCGTCGACGGTAACGGAAAGCGTATTCTCGTAGCCCAGCATGGTCATGGCGAGCGAATCGCCGACCAGCACAATATCAATGCCCGCCTCGTCCACCAGTCGCGCCATGGCGTAGTCGTAGGCGGTCAGGCAGGAAATGGGTTCGCGTTGAAGTTTCTTTTCGTGGATTGTAGCGGTAGTAGTTTTTCGACGAGGTTCGCCGATCGGGGTAAGACTCACAATATCCTCCAGTGCCCCTCCGCAATTGCGGATAGAGCCCGTTGCGTCGGTTTGGATGACGCTGGGGGGATTATAGCTGCAAAATGGGCGGTGGTCGACAGGCGGCAATCAGGAGCACGTCTAGCCATGGTACCCCCAATTAAGGGTAATATAATTACATGAGGTACGGAATAAATAGTTGTATAATGTAAATATGTCTGACACCAATTCCTTCGAAATCGCCTTGAAACAAGCAAGGAAATCGCTGAACGAGGCTTACGAAGAGCGTGACGCAATCGAACAGCGCATTGTCAGGTTGAAACAGACGATAGACGGACTGGCTGGTCTCTGCGAACCGGAGTCGAACGAGGACCTGGTGCAAGCGGAGGCTGGGCACATGCTGTTCCGGGCAAGTTTAACTGATTCGATTAGGAGGATTTTTTCCGAGACCACAGAGCCCATGCTGACTCCGGTCGAAGTCCGGAACGCACTGTTAGAAATGGGTGTCAAACTCACGAAATATAAGCAACCCATGGTACCCATCCACAACACACTGAAACGTTTGGAAGCTCAGGGTGAACTCGTCCCATTTGTAGATGACGCTGGTGATCTTCGCGGATACCGATGGGTATCGCCCCTAGCTCGGGCCGTGGCGGAAGTCAACTCCCTGAGAATGCGGCGCGTGAACCCGGGTGCAAGTGGCCGCATTGGGACCTGGATGGCGCTAAACGAGTCGCCTAGGAAAAAATGACGATGAAGCGCAATCGCGACTTGGAGCGCCGCATCGATGGCTTTTATTCCGTCTGCGAAAAGATCCTCCTGCGAACTCTGATTTTCGGATGCTTTGTTCTTGAACTTAGCAGATTCGCTAGGTGGCTATTGCGGTAATTCGCCGTTTGGGAGAACGGGTGAGAAGCACGAAGATAACTTCGAAGGGCCGGGTGACGATTCCAGGCGAGTTGCGCGAGCGCTTCGGACTCAAGAAAGGCCACTCGCATCGACTGGAAAAGGGAGGGGCACCGGCTTGTGCTGAATCCGATTCCGCCGTCGCGAAAGAAATCCTAGCGCCTCCGCTTCCGCCTCGCATTCTCACGCAGCCACGCCGCGTAACCAGCTTCATCGAGCGTGCCCGCCGCCAGTCCCATGACCGCCTGCGTCGCATCCTCCTCCTTGGCCCTGAACTCGAAGCCGTGGAGTTCCAGGAAGAGAACGCCGATCACAAATCCCGTCCGCTTGTTGCCATCGACAAAAGGATGGTTGCGGACGATGCCCGCAGTGTACAGGGCGGCCATTTCGACCATGTCCGGAGTCTTGGTATATGCATGGTGCTGGCGGGGGCGCGCTAGGGCGGATTCAAGAAGCCCCCGATCGCGCAGCCCAATAAGCCCACCGTGGAGTGCCAGGAGCCGGTCGTGGATCGCAAGCGCGTCGCGTTCTTCGATCCAAAGTGGTTCTTTTTTCTTCACTCTGCTTCACTTGGAAAGCGCGTGCAGCGTGTTCCGATAGCGGGACATGATTTCCTCGGCCTTCGCCATTTTCTTCTCGAACACTGGATCGTAAGGCGTGAGCCGGTAATCGCCATCGCCCGACTCGATCAAGAAAAGCCGTTCTCCGTCGCCGGCCTGCAAGCGGTCGATCACTTCCTTCGGCAGAACAACGCCCAGCGAGTTGCCGAACTTTCGGACCTTGAGTTCAACCATAGGCCCCCTTTTTGTGTTATTACAATTGTAATAACAATTGGCTGCTGCCGCAAGATTGTAGAATTGCGGCAACTTGTGTGAAAAAACGCCTTACGCGCTGGCCGCGTTCTCGCTGCTGAGCGGCAGGAAATACTGCCTGCCCTTGATCGGGGCGGTGACCTTTTCATCACAAATTTCCGGTATGCACCATCACAGACTTCCCATCCACGCCGCGCGATAATGACGAGCGGATCGAAGAATCCAGACGTGCACCCGTCTCCAGAGACGATTCTCAAGGCGGTCCAAACCAGTTTCAGATCTTTGAAAAATCGACGCTGAAGCGACGAATCGCGAAACAAAATTTTCTCCAAAATGGCGCCAAAATCAATATGTCTCATAGTTAAGTCTTTATTTTTGAATACTTTAAAGTTAACTACTTTAGATTGAGAGCTTTGCGGAGAAACAGGGGGGAGGGGGGGGTACCCCCCCGCAAAACTGGCAAACAGGCCAAAATCCGCTGCCGTTGACCTTAGATTTTCCTGAGACCTGACACCTAAGACCTGACACCTGCCCCTACGCGCTGGCCGCGTTCTCGCTGCCCAGCGGCAGGAAATATTGCGTGCCCTTGATCGGCGCTGAGACCTTTTTCAGCAGTTCTTGCAGGTCCTCGTTGCGGTCCACGAAGTCGATCTCGCTGGTGTTCACGATCAGCAGATCCGACTGCGTGTAGTGAAAGAAGAAGTGCTCGTAGGCCTTCACCACTTCCATCAGGTAGTCCTCGCTGATGGCTTTTTCGCCCACGACGTTCTTTTTCTTCAGCCGCTTTTTCAGGACTTCGGGCGTGGCCTGTAGATAGATCACGAGATCGGGCGTCGGCACCTGTTCGCGAAAATGATTGAAATACCGGTTGTAGGTGTCGAGTTCGTGGTCGTTGAGGTTGAGGCAAGCGAAGAGCTTGTCTTTTTCGAAGATGTAATCGGCGACCACGGTTTTGTTCGAGCGCGGCCCCAGATCGAGCGCGCGCAGCTGCTCAAAGCGGCGGATCAGAAATGCCAGTTGCGCCTGGAAGGCCGCGCCCGGCTCGCCCTCGTAAAACGATTTCAGGAATGGATTGTCCTCGGGCTCGATCACGCGCTGCGCCGCCAGCCGCTCTCCCAGAACCCGGGCCAGCGTGCTTTTCCCAACTCGTATGGGACCTTCGACCGCGATGTAACGGGGAAGTTCGAAAAGCTTGGCCATGGGAGGACGTGAGCAGAATATATTGCTTCGAGTTCGGATGCAATTGTGGATTGTGGAGAGGTCAGAAGTGAGAGGTCAGAGGGCAGAAGTGAAAACCAACGCGCCGTGGTTTTGCTTTCACCTCTGCAATCTGACCTCTCACCTCTGACCTCGTTCTGACCTCTGCAATCGCATACAATCCGCTCATGCTCTCCGCTCTGATTGGACTGACGGGCGCTGTGGCGGCTTCGGCGGCTGGTTACCAGTCGATGTCGCCAACCGGTCAGTGGTATGGGCGGACGTTTGCCGGCGGCGCGCGTGGAAGCAGGCAAATCGCGCTGACCTACGATGACGGGCCGAACGATCCGCACACGCTCCGACTGCTGGAAGTGCTGGCGAAGCACAACGTGCACGCGACCTTCTTCATGATCGGGCGCTACCTGCGCGAGCGGCCTGACATCGCCCGCGCGGTCGCGGCGGCGGGACACGTCATCGGCAATCACACCTTCACGCATCCGTTGCTGATCTTCAGGTCGGCAGCGCAAACGCGCGCCGAGCTGGCCAATTGCCATCGGGCTTTGGAAGAGACGATCGGCGTACATTCGAACCTGTTTCGTCCGCCGTTTGGAGGAAGACGGCCAGCGACGCTGCGCATCGCGCGCGAGCTCGAACTGGAAACAGTGATGTGGAATGTTACTGGCTATGACTGGAATGCTCCGCCAGCCGCGGTGATCGAGGCCAAAATCGCACGCCAAATTCGCAGCGATGGAGGAAGCGTGATTCTGCTGCACGATGGCGGACATCGCGCGCTGGGCGCGGACCGCTCGCAGACGGTGATTGCAACGGACAATCTGATCCTGAAATACAAAGATCAGGGATACGAATTCGTGACCGTGCCGCAGATGATGGGCGATGGCTATCGCACGCTGAGAACTGGGACCTGACACGTTATTTCTACGCGTGCACTGCCGCAAACGCCTGCTTGGCAGCGGCGATAGTCTGCTGCACGTCGTGCTCGGTGTGCGCCGCGCCCAGGAATGCCGCTTCGAACTGCGAGGGTGGCAGATAGATTCCGCTTTCCAGCATCGAGCGGAAGAAGCGTCCGAAGGCTTCGGTGTCGCTCTTGGCGGCGGAAGTCCAGTCGGTCACTGGTCCTGGTGCGAAGAACCAGGTGAACATCGAGCCTACGCGGTTATGGCACATCACCACGCCAGCATCTTTCGCAGCTGCGGCTACGCCCGTGACGACCTCGCCCGCCAATTTGTCGAGCTTCGCATATACGTCTTTGTGTTCGCGGAGGTAGCGCAGAGTCGCATAACCCGCAGCCATCGCCAGCGGATTTCCCGACAGCGTTCCCGCCTGGTAGACAGGACCAAGCGGCGCGACCATGTCCATGATCTCGCTTGGTCCGCCGTAAGCGCCAACGGGCAGGCCTCCGCCAATGATCTTGCCCATAGTCGTGAGATCGGGATGGATGGCATACAGTTCCTGCGCACCGCCATAGGCCAGCCGGAAGCCGGTCATTACCTCGTCGAAGAGCAGCAGAGCCTTGTCGCGTGAAGTAACCGCGCGCAAAGCCTCGAGATAGCCCCGAGCCGGAGGCACGCAGCCCATATTTCCTACGACGGGTTCGACGATCACGCAGGCAATCTGGTGTTTGAATTTCTTGAAAACCTGCTCGAGCGCGTCGGTGTCGTTATATGGGAGCGCGAGCGTGAACTGCGTGAATTCCTCCGGAACGCCCGCCGATCCCGGGATGCCAAGCGTGGCCACGCCCGAGCCGGCTTTCACCAGCAGGGCGTCGGCGTGGCCGTGGTAGCAGCCTTCAAACTTCACGATGTACTTGCGCTTGGTATAGGCGCGGGCGAGGCGGATGGCCGACATGGTCGCTTCGGTACCGGAACTCACGAAGCGGACCTTCTGCATGTGCGGGAAGGCTGAAATCACCAGTTCCGCCAAATCGGCTTCGGTTGGAGTGGACGCCCCGAAGCTGGTGCCACTGCGAGCCGCAGAAATTACCGCTTCGATCACGGTTGGCGCGGCATGGCCGAGAATCAGCGGACCCCAGGAGCCGATGTAATCGATGTATTCGTTGCCATCCGCATCCCAGATGTGCGAACCCTGGCCTCGTACGACGTACAGAGGTTCACCTCCCACGGCACGGAAAGCGCGTACCGGGGAATTCACTCCTCCAGGAATCAATTGTTCGGCGCGTTTCTGAAGTTTGCGGGATTGCTCAGTTTTGCGGGCCATCGCTCCTCCACAGATGAGGCACTAAGACTGAAGCTTTGAGTTCTGAGGTCTCAAGACAATATAGCAGCGGAGGCAGGGAGGTCCGCAGCGCAGTCAATCACCGTAATTTGTGATCTACGAACATGGAACAGCGGTAAGCTGGCGGTCAGGCAACGGTCCAGTAGAGTCGAAATCAAGAACAAAAACGCCGTCAGACGCGCGCGAATTCATCGGATTTTCATAAACTCGCAATGTTCCCGCAATGTCGCGCCGCTATCTTCCATCTCAGTTGCCCTTCTAACCGGGAGGGTTCATGAGGACGGCCTTGGGGGGCTCCGGGCTGTCCTTTTTTAGTTCCCGGGCCGTACCCTCTGGCCCGACTTCGGTGCTCTCTTTCGCACGCGATCAGCTAGTGGCTCGCACAATCCGACCCTGTCGGCGTTTATAAGTGCCAGGAATGCCCCCCGGTTTACTTTGTCAGGGATGTGACCGGTCTGTACCCACCAGGTACCCCCTACCCCCTCTTTGCCGGTCCATTAGAATCATGGTTTTAGGAGATATTTCCCTTCAAAGTATTCATAACAGGATGCTTAAATGTAAAGTATTCACAAGTAAGGAGTTAAATTTACTCTCTGACGTATCTGTCCTTAACTTTCCCCACCGTTCTTCGCAAAGTATTGAAATGATATAACTTATATGTAAAGTATTCAAAGAGGTAATTATCCCTTGACATCACGTAAGCAATATGGGATACTGTCCTTGCCATGAACCGCAGACAGACAATTCCGAAGCACTTACGCTATACGATTCAAGACTTTAAGAGCCAGTTTCCCGATGATGCCGCCTGCCTAGAGCACCTAAAAGAGCAGCGTTTCCCCGGTGGCATCACCTATTGCGAAAAGTGCCAGCAGGATCGCAAGCACTACAAGATCACTGGGCGTCCGGTCTACTCGTGCGACCACTGCGGGACTCAGATTTCTCCGATGGCCGGGACGATCTTTGAGCACAGCAGCACGTCGCTGGTGCTCTGGTACTACGCCATGTACCTGATGGCTTCGACTCGTTGCGGCATCTCGGCAAAACAGATTCAGCGCGAGACCGGAGTCACCTACAAAACGGCTTGGCGGATGTTTCGCCAAATTCGCTCGTTGCTGTCCGAAACAGACATGCAACTGGAGGGATCGGCGGTGGAGATGGACGAAACGTATTACGGTGGAACTCGCAAAGGAAAGTTTGGGCGTCCGATGCGCGGCGACAAAAAGAAATCTCCAGTGATCGGCATTGTCGAGCGCAGCACGGGAACGCGCATCGGAAGAGTGAAGGCTTTGGCAACTCCAGATGTCACCGCAGAACGCGTGCTGGGCATTGTGCATGAGCATGTACTGCCGAAGAGCACCGTATTCACCGATGAGTACCGAATCTATGATCGTGTTGGGGGACGGGTGAAAGAACATAAGCGCGTCAATCACACCGCCAAGGTCTACGTCCTTGGCGACGTTCACACGAACACGATTGAAGGCTTTTGGTCGCTAGTGAAACGCGGGATCGGCGGCGTCTACCACGCCGTTTCACAGGAATATTTGCAGAGTTATTTAGACGAGTATTCGTTTCGGTACAACCGCCGCGATCAGGGTAATCTGATTTTCACTTCGCTTTTGAAGCGCGTCGCTGAGATGGCCGCGCCGCACGCCGCAGTAGATCGTGGAATGACTCCCGCGATACAGGAGCCATTTTAGCGGCTACTTCTTGGGCTGGTTTCAAAATCTTGCGTTGCGCGTGGGGTAGATCGCTCTTGTCAGCTTCCCGGCTCACTAGCGTATGCCCCTCCCGTCGTCACCAGTCTAGCACGGTGACGGAAACGACGGGAGTGTGCGACAACAGGCTGGGCTTTCTTGGTATTGGTCACTTCGGGAAGAACTTCTCAAACTGGGGGAGCACTTCCGTTCCGACAAATTGGTATGCATCCGCCAGATCGTCAATGAATGTGATAATCCCCTCGCCCTCGTCTCCAAAAAAAATGTCGATCTCCGGCCCTGGATAGAGATTCATGTCCGGCTTCGCGGTGATCGGAAAGCGCATTATGCCGCAGTCATCACGGACCTCTGTTTTAGGAGCGGGGAGGTCTTTCGGGAAAGCGAAGTCGGCCACCGTGGAGTGCATTCCGACGTGACGATGCTTCACGATGTTCCACAACTTGCTGATACGCCACAGGTGGGAGAGTTCGTATTTCTCCCCGTAGACGTATGGTTGCAGCGATTTGATTGTGAGCACTGCCTGATCGGGAATTCCAAAGGTCTGTCGCGTGATCTTCAATTGTGTTTCAAGAGAATCCTTGGCACAGATAGGGAAGCACACATCACGCGAAGGGCTGCTCGTAGTCAAGGTGGCAAGTTGCCACGCGAGATAGTCGAGGGCAGAGCGCAAACAACAAATGAAATCCCCCGCGATCAGGGCCGCGTCGAAGCCGGGATCGTCAATGGTAAATGTCACGATGTGTTCTCCCGCTTCCACGTGATCCTCAGCGAGAACATGATACGGCTTACTTTTGATGAATCCTTCGACCATCTCGTAGAGAGCATCAAGGTGCACCTTCGCCCGACCCATCTTCAGGTGGGTATGTTTCATGCTGGGAGCCATGAAACATGATCCCATACAGTCTACGTGATTTCAAGGGATAATTACCTTCAAAGATATAGGCTTATTGGCAAGTACTGGTCGCGTCACAGTGATTTCGGGGTGCCTGGTTCAGTTTGTCAAAGAGCGACTCAGCAAGCAATAGGTTCGTGTTGCATATCCAGTTGAGTCTTCTCCCAGTCCTTAAGTCAACATTTTTTCGTTGGCGTGGCACGAAGCTTGGGCGTTTTGGATGATACCCCCTGCGCTCCGGACTACAATAGTTTGGGAGATGGCATCGGCGAAACGTCTCCGTGGCATAGTCAGTTGTCTTGACAACCAGGATCGTGACGACCAGGATTGAGTCTCGTTGAGAGGTTAGAATGCTGAGGAGAGATTTCCATGCAGATCAATCCCCCTCGAACCTGTGCGCTGAGAATGGCGATTCTCATACTTGTGGTGGCAGGCATGGACGTTGCGGCTGTGTTCCTCACCGCGAAGCCTCAACTGTGGTGTGCGCGCATACCGGCACTCATCCCCCTTTTAACTCCCGCAGTTATCTTTTCGCGTGGTGTCCAGTCCAAGAGTTGAACGTCACGCGTTTAAGGTCGCCCCAGCGTTCAAACTCAGGCGCTGCGTCTCGTTGCCGCAATATCTCCGGTTTTCGGCAATGATTTCCGGCATGCTTCCCAAAGATGCGTGGGCGGGCGGGACGGCCGCTGGACAGTCGGCAGGTTGCCGGTGCTAGTTTCGTTCAGTTGTTGTAAGTTCGGTAGCGGACGTTTGACAGTATGGCGACGAACTTTTTTGTCCCAAAGAGAGTACAATCCATCCAACTCTGTCCCGCAAAATTGTGTAATACCTGAACACAGTCAGGATGCCACGCTTCTGGCATCGCTCATGACGGCTGGAAGCAGGACGAAGTGCGTCTCGGTTCGCGAAGGGAGCAGTCATGAGAATCTTGCTCTACAACCCCGACAACGGTGTCACACGCAATTTCATGCCGCACCTCTGGATGTTCCTGTTGCAGGCGCTGACGCCGCCGGGACACGAGGTGCTGCTGATCGATGGCAACGCGCAGCCCATGGACGAGCTGCAGATCGCGCAATACGTGCGCGAGCAGAAGATTGGGCTGGTCGGAATCGGCGCGATGACGCGCATGATCGCAAAAGCTTACCGGATTGCCGATGCGATCCGCGCTACCGGAGTTCCGGTGGTGATGGGCGGACCGCACGTCACGGAAATGGCCGACGAAGCGCTCGGCCGCGATGGCGGAGCGCGGCACGCGGACGCGGTCGCGCTGGGCGAGGCCGATGAGACCTGGCCTCTGATTGTGAATGACGCCGCCCGTGGGCAGCTCAAAGAGATTTACACGCCGGTCGATGCGTTCGGGCAGGAAAAGAAACCTTCGCTCCAGGAATATCCGGAGATTCCGTGGCAGTCGATCGACCTCGACCAGTTCAATCTGGTGCCGAAAGCCGCGACCCGGTGGCTGAATAAAGTCGGGGAAGGGTGGGGAACGTTCCGCATCATTCCGGTGGAGTCGGGACGCGGTTGCCCATATGGGTGCGAATTCTGCACCGTAACTGGATTCTTCGGAGACTCGATCCGCTTTCGCACCAACGAAAGTGTTGTCAACGAGCTGCTTCTATTGAAGA
Source organism: Terriglobales bacterium (assembly GCA_049300475.1). Lineage (GTDB taxonomy): Bacteria > Acidobacteriota > Terriglobia > Terriglobales > Acidobacteriaceae > Acidiflorens. The sequence continues at coordinate 68,984 of JBAQJU010000046.1, forward strand.
AACGCGCGCGCAGCGAGCGCGGGCAAATGGCGGTCTTCTTCATTGACGACAATTTCGCGATCAACGTCAAGCGCACGAAGTCGCTGCTACGCGATATCATCGCCGCCGGCGCGCAGGTGCACTGGGTGGCCCAGATCAGCGCCAACTTGCTGCGCGATGAGGAACTGGTCGACTTGATTGCCGCTTCGGGTGGCAAGTGGATCTTTATCGGCATGGAATCAATCGATCCGGCCAATCTGAAAGACGTCAACAAGGGATTTAACAAGCCCGGCGAATACGCGGCGGTGCTGGAACGGCTGGCGAAACGAAACGTGTATGCGATCACGTCCTTTATTTTTGGAATGGACAACGATACGGTGGGGGTGGCGGAGCGGACGCTGGAGCAAGTGCGCACGTGGCCTCCGGGCCTTCCGATTTTCGGGTTGCTGACTCCGCTGCCCGCAACTCCGCTCTACAAACGCCTGGAGGCGGCGGGCCGCCTCACGCGCGTTAAACATTGGCAGGAGTTTATTCCCTTCGCCATGGCGCACACTCCGCTCAAGATGTCGATCGACGAAGCCCATGCGGAGGTGAATTACGGATGGGCGCAGGCTTATAGCGCGGAGGCTTTGGCTGGTGCGGTGGAAGCGCTGGATGATCAGCCTTTGGGCTATCGCATCAACATCTTTCTGGCGCGGATTTGTTTTCGCGGGATCTATTTCCCAATGCTGGGCCGCATGGCATGGGTGAAGGTGATTGCGCAGAATCGAAAAACGATTTTCAAGCTGGTGAAGGAAGCAATCTTTGGGCGCAGGGTGCGACGGCCGCGAAATCCGGACCGCGAAGAAGTGTATGACGATGCGGCGACGGAAGCTGCAGGCGAAGCCCGCGCGTAGCAGGTTGGGGCGCGGTTCGGTAATTGTAAAGAGATCCTTCGACTCCTCGGGGCGCGCTTCGCTTACCCCGCTCCGCTCAGGACGACAAGAATCTTCCTGCCACTTACACCTGGTCGTGGGTTTCGCCCAGGACGACCTGTACCTCGAGTTTTTTCTTGCTGCGGTAGACGGTTACTTTTACCGTGTCGCCGGCGCGGTGGTTGTTCATCACTTGTGCCAAGTCCTGCTGGGTTTCGACTGGTTTGCCGTCAATGGCGACAATGAGGTCGCCTCCGATCATGATGGGCGTGTTGCCGAGGTAGGCGCGCTCGGTGCCGCCGCGCAAGCCGGCGCGATCGGCAGCGCCTCCCGGAACAGCTTGCACGATGAGCAAGCCGTAGTCGGCGGGCAGGCTCATTTCGCTGGCGAGTTCGGGATCGATGGGAATGGTGCGAATGCCGAGAGCGGGACGGCGGACGCGTCCGAGGGTGACGAGATCGTTGAGAACAGCTTTGGCGGTGTTGATGGGGATGGCGAAGCCGATGCCGGCGCTTTGACCAACGTTGGAGGCGATCATGGTGTTGATGCCGATGACCTCGCCGTGCCAGTTGAGGAGCGGGCCTCCCGAGTTGCCGGGGTTGATGGCCGCGTCCGTCTGGATGGCTTCGTCGATGATCATTCCGTCGGGCTCCTGCACCTGGCGGATGGAACTGACGATGCCGCGGGTGAGCGTGCCCGCCAGTCCGAAAGGATTGCCGATGGCGTATACCTGCTGGCCGACTTGCAGGTTGGTCGAATCGCCGAGCGTCATGGGCTGGAGATCGGGCGCCTTGATCTGGATGACGGCAAGGTCATGAGAGCGGTCGGTGCCGACGATGGCGGCGCGATACTTCTTGCGATTGTGCAGCGTGACCCAGACATCGTGCGCGTTTTCGATGACGTGATAGTTGGTAAGAATGTGTCCCTGGTTGTCGATTACGAAGCCGGAGCCCTGACCTTCCTGGGGAACTGATCCATAGAAGAAATCAAAGGTCATTACGCGGGAAGTGACATTGACGACGGAGCCGATATTCTTGCGGTAGACGTTGATGTTGTTTTGCTCTTCGGGGTCGAGAGCCTCGCGGCTGGCGGCTTCCGTGATTTCGACTTGCTGGGGATGGGCGAGCCACTTGGGGGAGTGAAAGGCTCCGGTGTGGTACGTCGTGAAGTAGAAGAAGGCGACAGCGAGAATGATGGCGAAAAGAAATGGGCGCAGAAGTTTCATCTATGCTAGCTCCGTGATGTGCCAGACTTGATTCTAGCGAAAAGGGAAGTGCTACCGCAGAGGGCACGGAGTTCGCAGAGACGAGGAAGGCAAGAATCTCTTCGACTACTGCTCACAGCTTGGCGTTGGGAATCCGCGACTCAGCTTTCATCACAAGGACTCAGGGGAAGGCTGCCCTGCCACAACAAAATCCCGCGTTCTCTGCGGTTCAGGCTCTACTCGCTCTGCCCCAGCCGCCTCCCCCGGGGGATTCTATGCGGACTCTTTCCCCGGCGCGCAGGCGGACGCTGGTTTTGCCGGGGAGCTCCTCTTCCGAGCCGTCTTGACGGACGATGACGGTGCGGCCAGGAGCGCCGTCGTCTCCGCCAGCTAAGCCGTAGGGACCTCGAGTGCGCCGGTCGGCTAGCAGCGTGACCTGAGCATCGGTGAGGACTTCGATTTCACGGATGATGCCGTCGCCGCCCGCGTGCCGGCCAAGGCCTCCACTGTTGGAGCGAAGCGAGTACTGACGCAGCCGCACGGGATAGGCATTTTCGAGCGCCTCGGCGGGTGTGTTGAGCGAGTTGGTCATGTGGGTGTGAACGCCAGAGACTCCATTCTTGGAGGGGCGGGCGCCCATGCCTCCGGCGATGGTTTCGTAATAAGCGAAAGCGCGCCCGGTACGCGGGGCGTTACTTTGCAGGTTAGCGCTTCGGGAATCAACGCCTCGTGAATCGAGGCCGCCGATGGTGAGATTGTTCATGGTACCGGCAGCGGCGGCGGGAATGCGATCGGGAATGGCCTGCGCCAGGGCACGGAGAATAACGTCGACGATGCGTTGCGAAGTCTCGACATTGCCTCCGGCGACAGCCGCAGGAGGCCGGGCGTTAACGACCGTTCCAGGTGGAGCGATGACGCGGATGGGACGCATAAGTCCGGCGGTGGCGGGGACGTCTTCGCGCAGCAGGCAACGGAAGACGTAGAAGCAAGCCGAGTAAGTGATGGCTTCGACGGCATTGATGGCGCCCTGGACCTGAGAATCGCTGCCCGTGAAATCGATGGTCACGGCGGGAGCATTTTTCCGCAGGCGCGAAACATTAATAGTTACGGCGACGCGGACGGGTTTCGAATCGACGCCATCGTCGTCGAGAAAGTCTTCGGCTTGGTACGCGCCGCGCGGAATAGTCGATAGGAATGCGCGCATCAGTTCCTCGGAATAATCGAGGAGATTGGCGGCGGCTTTTTGAGTGCGGGCGAGGCCGTAGCGGGCGCAGATCTCGCGGAGGCGCTGGGCTCCGGTCTGGCAGGCGGCGATCTGGGCGCCGAGATCGCCCTCGCGCTCTTCGGGGGTGCGGACGTTGTTGAGGAGAAGGGCGAGGACGTCAGAGACGATTTTTCCGGCGCGCATGATCTTGACGGGTGGGATGCGGAGCCCTTCCTGATAGATCTCGCGGCAAGGGCCCATCGAGCCGGGATAGGTTCCTCCGACGTCGGCGTGGTGGGCGCGGGAGGCGACGTAGAAGTCGGGCATAGTGTTATGGTTGCGAGGCAGAGCCTGTCCGGAGCGGCGCCGAAGCCCTCCGCTTGGCTTAGGCGAACCGCTATACAAACCGGTGTATACCGGCATCACCAGCGTGATATCGGGGAGGTGTGTGCCTCCGCGGAACGGGTCGTTGAGCATGACGATGTCGCCGGCTTCGAGAGGGCAACCATCGGACTCGGATTGCTCGATGGCGGCGGCCACCGACATGGGCATGGAGCCGAGATGCACGGGCATGTGGTCGCCCATGGCGATAACGTGGCCGCGAGAGTCGAAGACAGCGCAGGAGTAGTCGCGGCGTTCCTTGATATTGGGAGAAAAAGCAGTGCGGCGCAGGGCGGCGCCCATTTCCTCGGCGATAGAGTGGTAGAGGCTCTTGAAGACCTCGAGTTCGATAGGATCACGCATGCGCGTGATGAGTGTACTTCAAATGACTGTAACTGGGGCTATACTGAATTGCTTCCTCTACTTATTCAAGCCTGGAGCGGGAGGTTACGGATGAGATCACTCGTGGTATTTGCTCTGCTACTAACCCTCGTATCGGTTGGCGTGGCCAAGGACGAATCCCAAACCAGCGAGTTCGTTAATCAACATTTGAATTCCATTGGGACGGAGCAAGCGCGGGCGGCGGTGAAGAATCGGGTCGCGCAAGGGACCGTTGCGTTCGAGATCCTGAATCGAGGGCCGCAAACCTATGAGGGACCGGCGACTTTGGTTTCCGAAGGCGACAAACTTGCTTCATTGATGAAGTTCCCTACTACTGTCTACCGCACCGAGTGGTTTGTAAGGGTTGACAAAAAGACTTCAATCGCACCGGTCGTACCTGGCCGCTGGACCGAATTTGGCGACTTTATCAAAACGCACGACGAGATTCTGACTGAGGGCTTGTGGGGTGGCACCCTATCGATGGGTTGGGCGCTCGCCCACCTGGACGAGCATCGAGCGAAATTGGAGGATCGCGGCGTAAAGAAGGTGGACGGGATCGAACTTCATCGCATTGACTACATTCCTAAAAAAAGCAGCGATCTGGAGATCCAGCTCTATTTTGAACCCGGCACGTTTCGGCACGTTATGACCGTTTACCTGTTGACCATCTCCGCGCAGTCGGCCCGTACTGTGAATGAAGGTAGAACAGAGAAGGAAATGCACTACCGCCTGGAAGAGCGGTTTGGGGATTTCAAGAGCGTTGACAATCTGACACTGCCTGCGCATTGGATTATCCGGTTTACCTATGGAGAGGTGTCCAATGGCATTATCGACCAGTACGACATCACCGAGAAGAAAATATCCCAGAACATGACGCTGGATCCAAGAAACTTCGAGCTTAAGTAGAATTCGGCTAATTCGGCTCTGAAATGCCAGGTGCTACACTCTTTATCATTATGGCTGAAGGGCGTTCGCGGATTTGGGTGTGGGTTCTGGTCGGTGGCGGCCTGTTTGCGCTGTTCGCCGTAGCGGTAGTCACGCTGGTGTATTTCAGTTTCGGGGGCAGCGGCGAGGAATCGTTCTCCGGTTTCGGACCGAAAATTGGGGTGGTGGAACTGGAGGGCGTGATCGTCTCCCCCAAACAGGTGGTCAAGCAGCTCAAGCAATTTGCCGACGACGATTCGATCAAGGCCATTGTGATTCATGTGAATTCGCCGGGCGGCGGGGTGGCCGCGTCGGAGGAGATCTACCGGGAAGTGAAGCGCATCCGGGACGAAAAAAAGAAACGGATTGTGGCTTCGATCGAGACGGTGGGCGCGAGCGGCGCTTATTACGTGGCGTCGGCGACGAATAAGATTTACGCGGACAAAGGCAGCATTGTGGGATCGATCGGCGTGATCGCCGAGTGGGTGAATTATGAGGAACTGCTGAAGTGGGCGAAGCTGCACGCGATCACCATGAAAGCCGGCGAGTTCAAAGATACGGGCAGTCCGACGCGGGAGATGACGCCGGCCGAGCGCGAGTACTTTCAGGGGATGATCGACGACATGCATAGCCAGTTCATCCAGGCCGTGGCGGATGGGCGGCATGAGAAAGTCGACGACATCCGCGCGATTGCGAATGGCAAGGTGTGGACGGGGGAGCAGGCGCTGCCGCTGAAGCTGGTGGATCAGCTTTCGGACTTTGAAGGCGCGGTAAAGGATACGGCGCGGGCAGTGAACATTTCGGGGGAGCCATCGCTGGTGTGGCCTCCGAAGGAGAGGCGGCCCAGTCTGATGGATTTTCTATTCGGGGATGTTTCCGATTATTTGCCCTCCCGGGAGAAGCTTCTGGAGCAGCAGGTGGGCTTTTATTACCTTTGGAAATAGGTATTGACTTCTCCACTTGCCTAAAACCCCTGAAATTTGAGAAGGTTATAAGGAATCGGAAAAGGGCCGGGGCGAGCCTTGGCTCTACGACACCCGGTAGTAAAAGGGGAGCGAAGAGGCATATGACAAAAGCGGACCTGATCGAAGAGGTTTCCCGGCTGGCGGAACTCACCCGCAAAGACAGCGAAGTGATTGTGGAGACGATCTTTGACAGCGTAGTGCGTTCGCTGCGCGTGGGCGACAAGATCGAGATCCGTGGTTTTGGCAGCTTCCGGACGCGTCAGCGCAAGCCGCGTGTCGGCCGGAACCCGAAGACCGGCGACCGGGTGGAAGTTCCGGCGAAGAAGATTCCGTTTTTCAAGCCCAGCAAGGAATTGAAGGATCTGATTAATAGCGGCGCCAATGCGGCTCCAGCGCCCGCCGCACCTGCCGTGCCTCCGGCCACGACGTAAGACCCGTAAATGCGACAAAGACACCGCATCAATTGAGGCTGACGAGTGTAGCGCCGGCACCTTGCCGGCGGTTCCGAGGGCGCCCTCGCCCTCGGCGCCGTGACAAATCCCCGCTCAATGACCCCGCTCATCCAGAACGAATGTGTAAGATATGTGGAGAGCGGGCCCGTAGCTCAACGGTTAGAGCAGCAGACTCATAATCTGTTGGTTCTAGGTTCAAATCCTAGCGGGCCCACCAAACCACCAGACAGTTGACAAACCTTCATTGCGTTCTCAGCGTTGGGTCACAACTGGGTAACAACTGGTTGCCCACGGAACCCAAGGCCCGTTCAAAATCTTTCAAGTTCGAGCGGTCGTAAACATCCATCGCGAGATTCACTTTTTTGTGGCCCAGCAGATCGGAAATCACCTTCGGATGTGTTCCGCTTTGCCGCATCGCCGTGGTGAGCGAGTGACGGAAGTCGTGCCATCCACACAAGGGGATTCCTAGTTCTTGTGCAGCAGGTTTAAGAAAACGGCGACGGATGTTGTCCGGGTTTACGGGCGTCCCAGCGCGACTCTCGAACATCCACGTTCGTCCCGCCCCAAGATTCCGCAAACGACCCAGCAATACCTCATCCATAAGCGGAATCCGGCGTTGTGGACTTGCCCCTTGAATCCGTATCCCATAACTGAGTGTATTTCGTAGTAGTCGTGGCTGTGGGAAAGTTGGAAAGCGGCTTTTCGCTTTCCTACTTTTCCATAGCCTTTTCTACTTCGCACACACTGTCAAAC
>JBAQJU010000047.1:0-1934 GCA_049300475.1 Terriglobales bacterium
GCTCATGGTACAACGGGTCGTGGATCAGTTAGCCCGCGGGGCGGGATCGCTCGAAATGCTGCTGCGGGCAAGATTGCCCGATGCCACTTACTTTTCCCAAAACCTGGAATGCTGGATTGTGGGGCGGGCCTCCAGGACCCGCTCGTCGCTCACAGGACTGGAGTCCTGTAGAGGGGCAGTTTGGATTTTTGGCGGCCAGAGCCGGCTCTCCAGAAACCCACCCCCAAACTACGCTGACTGTACGAGTTGCAAACCGAGCTCCGAGGCCTTTTTGGTTAGCATACGGATTTGCAGTGCACGATATTTTTGCTCGTAGAACTCCTTGCCCCTGTCAACGTATTGTTCGCCATACTTGAGCATGCGGTAGGCGATTCGGGCCAGCCTGTTGGCCATCGCTTTCCGGGCTTTCGGCGCTCCCAGTTTGGTGCGCAGACGTCGATATTGGGCGCCCAGATAAGTGTCGCTGTGCAGCAATGTGCCGGCCGCCAACTTCAGCGCTACACCCGCGCGATTTTTGTTCTTCTTTTTCTCCCGACCCACCACCTTGCCACCACTGATCTTATTCCTGGGACTGAGACCCAGAAACGACACCAGGTGCGCCTCGCTGGCAAAACGGCTCATGTCCCAGCCCACCTCGGAAATCAAGGTTTGGATCGTTAACACGTTGACCCCGTCGATGGCCGTCAGGTCTACCCCCGTCGCGCGATACATTTCTTCCCGCAGATCGAATCCCGCCGGCACGTTGCCCCGCGCGCGTCTGTCGCGCGGCACCGGCGGCAGCTGCGTGGCATCCGCTTTCGGCTCCAGGGTGGCGTAGTGCCGCTTCAATTCCCCATCGCATTCCGCAATCTTCGCCTGGAAACTCTCATAGCTTTCCTGTTCTTGTTGCAGCACGAACAACAGTTCCGGCCGCCAGTTCCCTTCCAGACTCTTGGCTACCGTGTCCTCACTGGCTTTGATGCGTGGGTCCCGCAGCTTGGCCAGCACGGCCGGATCCCTTTCTCCGGCCAGGACGGCCTTCAGAATCGCCTGCCCGGTGGTCCCGCTGAGATCGCTGATGGCGTTGGCCAATTGCACGTTCATTTGCGTCAGCGCCTTTTGCATATGCTGAATACAACGTGAAGCATCCCCAATATGCTGCTGGCGCTGCCGCCAATAGGTCCGCATCACCAGAATCTCTTCCTCCGGCCGGAACGAATTGCGCAGCAGTCCGTAGGTGTGTAATTTCAACAACCATTGACATTCCTGGATATCCGTCTTGCGTCCCGGCAAATTCTTCGTGTCGCTGGCATTCACCACAAACACCCGAATCCCCCGTTCCGCCAAAATGTCGCACAGCCCAATCCAGTACACCCCGGTGGATTGCATGGCCACGGTTTGGATGCCGATCCGCACGAACCAATTCGCCATCTCCTCCAGATCCCGGGTGAAACATCCAAAGCTCTGCACCGGTGCCGGGTCCAGATCCGGCGGCACCGCCACCCAGTGCTCTTCATTTCCTACATCGATCCCCGCCGCTTTGGGGTGCACTACCTGCAACCCCAGCGTGCTATCCGGCGCTTTCAGCTTCGCTCGGTGGTTCTGCTTCGCGCGCGACTTGGATCTCGACTTCTGAGCTTTGGCCATGTGATTCTCCATGCGTGGTGGATTAACGCGGCTCGGCCCGGTTGCGAATGGTTTGTGAGACTCTCCAACGGGGTCGACCTGCCGATAGTGCATCGGCAACTCGCCGCCAAACAGGTGATCGCCTGGTAACCGGAGCCATGCTGAAAGACGGGCATAAAAGCGCCAAGTAAGCGTCGGCCTTAACTGCCGAGTCGCGCTCTTCGTATTGTCGCCCGTTACGAGTCCAAGTTTCCGACCCTGGTGACGGGCCGCCCCGGCCCGCCCTTGCTGAAAGCCGGCTGCGGGCATGATTGCCCGCCCCACGGTGC
>JBAQJU010000048.1:0-14186 GCA_049300475.1 Terriglobales bacterium
ATACAGGTCCAAGGAATGAATTCCGTTTGAAAGAAAACTAACCTTTTTCATTCGCGCGATGCGATGATGTTTCCCGGAGATGACCAAGCGTAAATCCAAGGGCGCGTACATGATCTCGGCGGTGGCTGAGATGTATGAGATCCATCCGCAGACGCTGCGGCTTTATGAGCGCGAAGGGCTGCTCAAGCCTTCGCGCACTGAGGGGAACACTCGCCTCTACACCGACGAAGACTTGCAGCGGCTGGAATTCATTCTTTCGCTGGCCCGCGATCTCGGTGTCAACATCAGCGGAATCGCGATCATCCTGCAGATGCGGGCGCGCATGGAGGAGATGCAGTACCAGATACAGGATTTCGTCCAATATATTCAGCGCGAGGTCTTGACTCGCGCCAATGCCGCTGCCGATCCCTCCAAGGGCGCGATCGTGCCGCTGCGCCGGCCCGTGGTTGCTCCACCGGATATATCGCGGAGAAAAGATTCCTCGAAGTAGCTACTTCTCGCGCAGGAAACGATAACGCCCGCCCCGGTCTTTGGCCACCTGCTCTGCTACTTTCAGGAACGCTTGGCCTGCATGTGACAGCGCCGATTCCTGCCGGTACACGAGCCGCAGCTTCCGTTGAAAATGTAAATCGCGTACCGGGACCTGCACCAGTTCTCCACGGGCGATTTCGCTCTCCACGCTGATCTCGGGCACCAGCGCGACTCCATTTCCCATGCTCACGAAGCGCTTGATCGCCTGCAGGGTTGGCAGTTCTACGTCCTGATGCAGCGGAGTCTTATGGCGCTTGAACGCTTCAATCACTTTGTCCTTGTAAGGCGAAGCGACGATGTGCGCCACGAAGGATTCCGCTCCGAGTTGATGAACGCTCACTTCGCCAGCCGAAGCCAACGGATGTCCGGGGGGAACCACCAGCGTCAACTCGTCCAGGTACACCACCACCGACTTGAGCTGGGGCTCCTGAGGGTCATAGGAAAGAACTCCCAGTTCCACTTTGTGCTTCACGACATCATCGGGAATGTGACTGCCGAGCGACCGCCATACCGTGATCTTGATGGTGGGATGCAGTCGGCGAAACTCGGTCAGGATGGGCAGCAGGTAGAGCACGGTGAATTCATTGGCAGCGATGGCCAACTTGCCCTTCTGCAGTTCGCGCATCTCGACCAGCGCTTCCCGCGCGTCCTGCCGCAGATTGACGAGCTTCTCGGCGTATTCCTGAAGAACCCGTCCCGCATCGGTGAGGACGCCATCGCGCGACGAGCGGTCAAACAGGGGCTCGCCGATCTCCAGTTCCAGTTTGCGGACGGTCTGGCTGACAGCCGATTGGGTGCGAAACAATTTCTCGGCCGCCCGGGAAAAACGGCGCTCCCGCGCCACAGTAAGGAAGACCTCGAGCTGAGATATTTCCATGGCTGAATCCTTGCCTAACACCAGCGGGGCGGCGTTTTCGGGGGATATTGGTGTGCCGCCCTACGATTACAGTCGTAATGCCACGATGCAAAAGAGGCTTTACATAAATATCTCTTATACTATAAATATTAGTAATACTTCTGTAAAGATAATAAACTTCTCTTGCAGGATCGTTGACGATAAAGTAACAAGAGCTATTTTTGGGGAGGTCTAACAATGGACCGGCCACGCATCACTATTTTTGACACTACGCTTCGTGACGGCGAGCAGTCGCCGGGTTGCAGCATGAATGTTCAGGAAAAGCTGCGACTCGCCCAGCAACTCGATCGCCTCGGGGTCGATGTCATTGAAGCCGGATTCCCGATCGCCTCCGATGGTGACTTCGAAGCCGTGCAAAAGATCGCCGCTTCGGTACGACGGCCTGTAATCGCAGGTCTTGCACGGGCCTGTACTCCAGATATCGATCGCGCCTGGCAGGCATTGAAGGATGCAGCCCACCCCCGCATTCACGTCTTTCTGGCCACCTCCGACATTCATCTGAAGTACAAGCTTCGCATCACTCGCGAGCAGTGCCTGGCGCAGGCGCGCGAGGCAGTCCGGCACGCGAAGTCGTTGTGCGCCGACATTCAATTCTCGCCGGAAGACGCGACTCGTACCGACATTCCATTTCTATGTCAGGTCGTCGAGGCCGTAATTGCCGCCGGGGCGACCACGGTCAACATTCCCGATACCGTCGGTTACAGCATGCCGGAGGAATATGGCCAACTCATTCAAACGCTGCGCGAAAAGGTAGCAGGCATCGAGGACGTCACCATCTCCACTCACTGTCACAATGACCTTGGCCTGGCGGTTGCCAACTCACTTGCAGGGGTACAGAACGGAGCGCGCCAGGTGGAGTGCACTATCAATGGCATTGGAGAGCGCGCCGGCAACGCGTCGCTCGAAGAAGTTGCGATGGCGATGCGGGTTCGGGCTGACCGTTACCCCTACGAAACCTCCCTTGCCACCGAGCAGATCTTCCCGTCCAGCCAGATGCTGGCCGAGATCACGCGCGTGCCCGTGCAACCGAACAAAGCCATCACGGGGCGCAATGCTTTTGCGCACGAGGCCGGCATCCATCAGGATGGCATGCTCAAGAATCCGCTGACCTACGAGATCATGACGCCGCAATCGGTAGGCGTGCCGGACTCCCGCCTGGTGCTGGGCAAGCATTCTGGCCGTCACGCGCTGGCTCTGCGCTGCCAACAACTGGGACACAGTTTTGAGCGCCGCGAACTGGACGAGATCTATCGCAAGTTCGTTATTCTTGCCGATCGCATCAAGCGCGTGCAGGACAGTCATCTGCTCGAACTGATCCATGACGTTACGAGCAGCCTCGCACAGGATGCCAATAGCGACTTCACTGCGCAGGGCAAGAAGTTTCCGCCCAGCTCTGCCGGGCTGCCTTTGCCGCGTGCCGCCGGAGCTCTGGAATCATTCCCAGCTCATATTCCCGTGGGGCCGGGACACGCTCCGAGGCCGAACGCGTTCGGCGAACATCACGGCGAACAGGAAGACTACCTTTGGGGAGTTTGATCCTTGGGAATTCGATCCGGGGAGTTTGATCCGGACGGTCTGATCCGGCGCCTTGCATGGGCCGCTGGAGAATGCGATTCCAGCCGCTCCTGACGACTTGTCTTTCCTTGCTGGTTGCCGGTTTTCACAGACTCGGCCCGTCTTGTATGCTGTCTACTTAGCGAGGGTTCCATGCGTCTCTCTGTTACTTCCCTCCCCGGTGATGGGATTGGCCCCGAAGTAACGTCGCAAGCCGTACGCGTACTGACGGAGCTGGCACGCGGATTTGGGCACGAACTGAAGCTCGACCAGAAGGAAATCGGCGGTGCGGCTCTCGCCAAGTTTGGCAATCCGCTTCCCGACACCACGATCAAGTCATGCCTGGCCTCGCAAGCGGTGCTCCTCGGAGCTGTTGGCACTCCGGCCTTCGATCACAATCCTCGCGAACTGCGCCCCGAAGCTGGGTTGTTGCGCCTCCGGCAAGAGCTCGGAGCATTTGCCAATCTGCGTCCCGCCGTGTTTTATCCGGCGTTGGCTTCCTGCTCGCCACTGCGCGAGGACGTGGTTAAGGGAACCAATATTCTGATCGTCCGCGAACTGCTGGGCGGGCTGTACTTCGGGCAGCCACGCTCGATCGAATGCATTGACGGAACGCGCCACGCTCTCAATACCATGCGCTACAGCGAACCGGAGATTGACCGCATTGCGCGCGTGGCATTCGGGCTTGCGCGCGGTCGCCGGCGGCGACTGCTTTCGGTCGACAAGTCGAATGTCCTCGAATGTTCGCGGCTGTGGCGCGAAGTGGTCACGCGCATTGGGGCCGACTTTCCCGATGTCCAGCTCTCGCACATGTACGTCGACTCGGCTGCCATGTCACTGGTCCTGAAGCCCACGCAGTTCGACGTGATCCTTACCGAGAACATGTTTGGCGATATTCTGTCCGATCAGGCGGGAGGCGTGGTGGGAGCGCTGGGTCTGCTGGCATCGGCCAGCATTGGAGGCGCGGTCGGGCTCTATGAACCGGTACACGGATCGGCGCCGGATATCGCCGGCAAGGGCATCGCGAATCCGCTAGGGGCCATCCTGTCGGTGGCGATGATGCTTCGTCACACCTTCGCACTCACCAAGGAAGCAGAGTGCGTGGAAGCGGGCGTCATCTCGGTGTTAAAGGGAGGTCTGCGCACACCAGATTTGGCGCGCGAGGGGGAGCGCACGGTCACGACTGAGGAGATCGGCGAGAAGATCGCAGAATTTGTGCGCCTGGCCGCAAACGCATCCGCTGCTGCTACGCGGTGATGCCGCAATTTTACAGCTTCCCGGGAGATGGAACGGCGGCCACATCGTAGGCTCCGCTGATGGAGTTCCAGCGGATTCGTAGAACTTCCAAAAACATGCGAAGGCCGTCGCGAAAAGGATGCAGTCGCGTACCCTCGCTGTGCGCCCAGAGCACGGGAACTTCTTTCACGGTGAGACCCATGCGCCGCGCCAGAAACAGGATTTCGGGGTCGAATCCCCAGCGCTCGATCTTTTGCAGAGGGAAGATGCGCTGCGCGGCCTGGCGGCGAAAGGCCTTGAAGCCGCATTGGGTGTCCGCAAAATTCAGCCCCAGAAACAGGCGCAGGACCAGGTTGAAGATTCTTCCGAAGGCCTGGCGGTAGAGCGGCTGCCGCTCTGTCTGAAGATCGGAGCGGAGCCAGCGCGATCCGATCGCGATGTCCGCCCCGGCGGCGATCGCGTCGAACAGTTGGGGCGCCTCGCTGATTGGGGAGGAGAGATCGGCATCCGTGAACAGACAGATGTCGCCGCGCGCACGCAACATGCCGTTGCGAACGCTGAAGCCCTTACCCCGGTTGCCGGGATTTTCGACGAGGAGAATCTGGGGATGTGCTTTGCCGTACTCGCGCACGATCCGTGCAGTGTCATCGCGCGATCCGTCGTCCACTACCAGAATTTCGATGTCCCAGCTGCGGTCTTGTGAATAGCGAAGCAGTTCATCAAGCGTAGGCCGGATGCGGCTGCTCTCGTTGTAAGCGGGAATGATGAAAGAATATCGGATCATCTGGTGATCGGGCCATCGGGCGATCGGCCAAAGTGACTTGGATGACACGATAATCCGGCCATCCCGATGATCCGATAAAAATTATGCCACTTGCTGGCGCTTGTCGAGCATGGTGAAGAATTCGCCGACCAGGTCCTCATCCCAAAGTCCCGCCTGGGCCTCCTGGCGCATGGTGATTGCGGCCTGCTCGTGCGGGAGCGCCGGTTTGTAAGGACGCGCGGTGCGGAGGGCATCGTAGATATCGACGACCTGCAAAATGCGGGGCAGGAGCGGGATCCCGGAATCTCTGAGGCCGTCTGGATAGCCGCTGCCGTCGGTGTGCTCGTGATGATGGCGGATGATGGGCAGCACCAGTCGCAGCGACTTCAGCGGACGACAGATCGTTTCACCGGTGATGGGATGCTGCTTCATGATCTCCCACTCGGCCGGCGTCAGATTGCTGCCTTTTTTCAGAATTTCGTCGGGGACGGCGATCTTGCCCAGGTCGTGCAGGTAGCCTCCGCGGCGAAGCGCGACGATCGATTCCTCGTCGAGCCCGAGGTAACGGCCCAAGTCACTGGCATTGCGGGCGAGGCGCTCACAATGGCCTTCGGTGTAGGGATCGCGCGCCTCCACACTCCGGCCCAGCGTGCAAAGTACAGATTCCGCCGTCTCCAGTTCATCGGTGAATTCTTTCAATCTGAGCGACGACTTTACGCGCGCAAATAATTCTTCAGGACTGACGGGTTTGCTCAGAAAATCGTCGGCGCCCGCCTCAATCGCCTTGAGCCGGTCTTCGTGCGCGTTCAGGCCAGTGATCATCACGATTGGGATCAGCCGGGTTTCGGGATCGTCCTTGAGTTCGCGGCAGAGTTCATAACCGGTCTTGCCGGGCATGATGACGTCGAGCAGGATGAGGTCGGGAGCAGCGTGGCGAATTTGCTCTTCCGCGGCCGCCGCGCTGGACACGACCAAAGCGTGATAGCCGCGGGTGGCAAGCATCTCGCGCAGCAACTCGGCATTCAAGCGATGGTCATCGACCACCAGGATGGATTGCTTGCGACGACCTGAGATTACCTCGCCCATAGAAGAGTAAGAACTGGAGCGCGGGAAAAGGGTTGTCTGCCGAGAGGTGTCGATCACCCTTCACTTTGCCAGTCATCTACTGTTGATAATTCTATCCGATCTCAGCAGATCGGAAGGCAGGAAACCGAACATTTCCGGTGTTCATGGATCATTGCGGAGAGGCGCGGGACGGCGCAGTCTTTCATTATGCTTCGCAAATCTATCATGCTTCGCACATCAGTCATGTTCCGGAAATCGATCATGCTTCGCAAATCAGTGACGCCTGGCAAGGCTTGCCTGATCAAGCCGCGCAAATTCTCGCCGTTGCTCTTTGTGTTTGCAGTTACGTTCGCGCTCTGGATCGGGTGCGGCGTATGCGCCGCCGTTCCGAAGCCGCACGTCATCACGTTTGGGAAGTGGATCTCCGCCAAGTGGCCGAATGCGACGGGCGAGAAAATGCTGGACCTGAAGGTCCGCGCACTGTTGGTGGACACACGGCTCAAGGAGTACACGACGGGAAGTCCTCATGAACTGACGGACCGGCTGTTTGTAGTGCGCCGGGCATTTCGTATCAACGATGCGCTGCCGAACGAACACGTGACGCACTGGCAGTGGCAACGTGGAGGCTGGCTGCTGGTGGATCGGCTGACCGGACGCGTCTCACAATTGAATCCCCCCGAGTTCGATCCTTTCTATTCGGCCGCAAGCTGGTATCGCGACTACATCGCTTACTGTGGCGTCTCCGACGACGGCAAGAAACTGTACGCCATCGTGACCCAAGTCGGGCGGCGTAAGCCCGTGCTTAAGAAAGAGGTGGGAGAGCCTGAGGGGGACGCGGAACCCGATTCGGAGTGCCCGGCTCCGGCCTGGGAACGCAATCCGATGCGGGTAACGTTTGAGCCGGGCGGGAATCAGAAACTGATCTTCTCTGTCCGCAACCGGGTGGTGGACGTGGTGAGCGATGCGGAAGGAGCGGAAGAGTGAAGTGAAGGTACAGTTCGCAGCTGCTGTCAGCGCCCAACCTTAACCACGGGGTACACGGGGGACTTGATCAGAACTTCCCTAGACACGCGAGTTCTCAGTCCCCAGCCGGCTCGATTGCGGGAAGGTTTTCCGGGGGCCGAGTGTGAACCTTGGCGCTTGTCACCATGACGACCGAGGCCACGATGATCGCGCTTCCCATCAGGATGTAGCGGTCAATGCGTTCGTGAAGAATGAGCCATCCCAGAAAGACAGCGACCAACGGATTGACATACGCGTAGGTGGAAACCTTCGAGGTGGGGACGTGCTGCAGTAGCCAGATGTAGGCGGTGTAGCCGATCCAGGAACCGCACACTACGAGATAGAGAATGGCGCCGACTCCGCGGAGGGTCCAGACTACGCGGTCGTTACGCTCGACAAGAAAGGCAAAGGCGAGATTGGCGAAGCCCGCGAAAACAATTTGCCAAGCCGTCGAACTGAAGGGATCGACTGCGCCCGTCTGCCACTTTTTGGAGAGCACGGAGCCCAGCGCCCAGGAAAACGACCCTCCCGGGAGCGCAAGCGACCACCACAGTTCGCGGCGGCCGAGAGAGGTGGGATGAATCAGGTCAGGCCAGATGAGCACGACCACTCCGAGGATGCCGATGGCGAGACCGATCTTGCCGCGGCCGGAGATGTGATGATCGCCGAGCAGCAGGCTATCCAGCACGAGAAACCAGAGTGGAGTAACGGCCACCAGCAAAGCGGCGAGGCCGGTGGGCACGATCTGTTCGGCATAAGAAAGCGTGAGGTTGCCGCCCATGAGCAGCAGAATGCCGACCACCGCGAAGTGGGTGAGATGGCGTGCGGAGAAACGGATCTGGCGTCCGGTAACGGCGCAGTAGGCGAGCATGAGGATGCCGGCGGTGAGGAAGCGCGCGGCGCACATGAAGGCTGGGGGAATTTGCTCGACCGCGATGCCGATGCCGAGGTAGGTGGAGCCCCAAAAAAGGTAGACCAGGCCAAAGGCGAAGATAATCTTCCACGGGCTGGGAGAGGACGCGGTCATTATTTTCTGGAGTGGGAATGGAAAAGTCAGAATAGCAGAGAGGCAGGTGAACTAGGCGGCGGACCACATGCCCATTTCCGAGAGCACTTTGGTGGCGGCTTCGGTGCCGGAGCGGACACAGTCGGGGACGCCGATGCCGTTGAAGCCGTTGCCCGCGAGGGCAAGGCCAGGAAGCTTTTCGCAAAGTGCCTGAATGCGCTTCAGGCGTTCGAGGTGGCCCACGGAATATTGGGCCATGGCGGCTCTCCACTTATAGACGCGGGCGAAAAGCGGTTCGGCGGTGAGACCGATGATCTGGCGGAGTTCTTCGCGGACGATTTGGAGAATCTCATCGTCGGAGGAGTCGAGAATCTCCTCGTCGCGCGCGCCTCCGAGGAAACAGCGGACGATGGCGCGATTTTCGGGCGCGCGGTGCGGGAATTTGTTGTGCACGAAGGTGGCCGCTAACATGCGGCGTCCGGCGCTGCGCGGGACGAGGAATCCGAAGCCGGGGGGAAGCGAGCGGCGGACTTTTTCGTCGTAGCCTAGCGTGACGGTGACCGACGAACTGTAGTTGATGGCGGCTAGTTCGGCTGCGAGGTTGGCGTCGGCGGATTCGAGTACGGCGGCGGCAGCGCGAGCGGGCGCGGCGATGATGACCGCATCGAAATGATCGGATTGGTATCCGGCGGAGACAGTCCATCCGTTATCCTGCGGGGTTAGCGATTGCACGGGCGACGATGTGCGAAGAGTCGCGGGATCGAGGCGGGCGACGAGCGCGTCTACCATTTGCTGCATGCCTTCTTTAAGCGATGTGAAGAGCGGGCGGGGCGGGGCTTTCGCGGCGGTCGCCATTTTCTTGCGCGCTTCTTTACGAGATCTGAGCATGGCGCGGCCGAGGCTCCCGTGTTTCGCTTCCATGTCGGCGAAGCGCGGGAGCACGGCGCGGACGCTGAGGTCGGTCGCTTCGCCTCCATAGACTCCGGAGAGGAGCGGATCGGCGAGCAGGTCAACCATCTCGGATCCGTAGTGGCGCTCGACCATCTGGGCTACGGTTTCGTCGGTTTCGGCCTTATGCGGAGGATGGAACCACTCGGCGGCCATGCGCATTTTGGTGCGCAGGGAGAAGAGCGGCGAGAGCACCGTGGGCAGAATTTTGGTCGGCACCATGAACATGAGGCCATCGGGCATGACGATGAGTTTGTTCTTGACCACGATGTAAGTTTTGCGGTCGGCGTCGTTGGAGCCGATGAGCTGGTCGCCCAGTCCGATCTTGCGGCAGAGGTCGGCGGCCCAGGGTTTTTCAGTGAGGAAGGAATCGGGTCCGGCTTCGATCAGGCAGCCATCGGCACGGTCGGTGACCATGACTCCGCCGAGGCGCGGGGCGACTTCGTAGAGGACGTATTCGATCTTTGTGTCGGATTGGGCGCCGGACTGGCGTTTTTCTTCAAGCGTGAACGCGGCCGAGAGGCCGGAGATTCCGCCGCCGATGATGGCGATACGTGGCATAGGTTCGGTGTTTGCTGTTTGACGCTATTTCCCTCTAGTCTTTAGGCTTCTGAGCCTTACTGATTAGCGGCTATCGTCACTAAATCGCGCTACTTCTTTCCCAAGGCTTGACGGATAAGGGCACAAACCTGAGCGTGGCCTTTCTCGCCTCGGTCGCAGGACTCGCTTTCTGCCGTATCTCCATCTTTGCCCTTGGCGCTCGGATCAGCGCCCGCTGCAAGCAGTTTCTCGACAACCAGCGGATTACCAGCCGCCGCCCTGAGCGCCGCTCCGCTGTCAGCGTTCGGGTCGGCCCCGGCGTCCAGCAATAATTGCACCATTCTTCCATCTGGGCAGGTTTGAGCGGCTAATATCAAAGCGGTCTGGCCGTTGGAGTTCGCGTTCACCGGTGCACCACGATCGAGCAATGCTTTCGCGATAGTCACATTGTCATTCCAAGCTGCGAGCATAAGGGCCGTATCTCTGCCCAAAGCAACCTTCGGATCAGCGCCTGCCGTAAGGAGTTCCTCGGCAATGGCCGTATGACCGCTGCCGATTGCTTCAAAAAGCGGAAAGCTTCGGTATTCATCCTGAACGTTGAGTTTTGCACCAGAATGGAGAATTGCGCGAACTTCGTCTAGGTTCCCTTTTCTAATAGCAGCGGCTAGAGTCCGGGGTTGCTTTTCTGGAATGGAAACTTCCATTGCTTCAAATTGCAAATGACCAGGATCAAACGTCCCGTTATTCTCCGGCTTCGCTACGAGGTGGAAGTACCCGGTGAATTCTCCGTAAATGCTGACTTGACCCCCGATCACTCCGTAAACTTGCTTTTCGCGCTCGTGCGAGCAATAAAGCCACAGGTATGCTGGACTGCCGTCGTCAATACTCTGGGGCTGAGGATCCGAGAGGAATCGGTCGCCCTCCCAACCAGAGACCAGCCAAGCTTGAATGCGCACGAGGCGCCCGTCGAACTGTTGGGGATGCATGCCCAAGTCGGAGACTGTGACGTCTGTAGGTCTGTTCGATCCTTCTTGACACTGCAGCAGGTTAGCGGAGAGCAGAGCAAGAACCGAAGCAAACAGAACCAAGCGCACTCTGATTCCAGCACTCATGGCGCCTCCTTTATACCTACTCACCTTAACTGACACGGCCGCGCACCAACTCCGCCAGCGCCGCCGTCAACGTCTTCGAGCCGTTCAGCGATTCGGCTCGCCATAGGCGCATGCCTTCTTTTTCCGCGAACTGTTTGAAGAAGATATCGATGTCGTAGAGCACTTCTACGTGATCGCAGAGGAAGCCTACGGGATGAATGAACACTCCGCGGTGGCCTTTGGCTTTGAGGCTCAGAATTGTTTCTTCTACGGTGGGCCCAATCCACTGGCCTCCGGACATGCCCTGGCTTTGGAAGGCGAAGGTCCAGGCGTCGTCGGCGAGGCCGGCTGCTTTCGCCACCAACTGGGCGGTTTCCTTGGACTGGGCTTCGTAGGGATCGCCTTGGGTGATGGTGCGCGCGGGCACGCTGTGGGCGGTGAAAATGATGGGCAGAGTGCCGGACAGAGTACCGGACAATGTTCCGCCGTATTCGGCGCTGGCTTTGGCCCATCCGGCGCGCAGGTTTTCGGCGAAGGCTTGGGCCAGGAGGGGCTGGTCGTGCCACTCGTCGACGAAATCGAGAGTGAAAGGCAGCGCGTCTTTTCCAGTCACGTCGTTGCCAGTCACTTCGGGGCCGGTGACGGCGCTGCGATAGAGTCCTACGCTGGTGCGGGAATTTTGCGGAGCCAGGCAGACGGCGATTACGCGCTCGAATTTTTGAGCGGCGATGGCTTTGACGGCGTCGGCGATGAAGGGCTTCCAGTTGCGCATGCCGACGAAGACGGGCAGCTTTAGTTCTTGCGAGAGCTGGTCGGCTTGGAGCAGAGTCCAGCAGGCTAGCGGCGAGAAGCCGATCAGCGAATAGCGATGCCGGATTTCTTCGATGACTTGTGGCGGGAGCGGGCGGCCTCCGGTGACGTAGCGGAGGAAGTCGGGCGTCTGGTCGGGGTTTTCGGGACTGCCGTGGGCGAGGAGGAGGACGGCGGTTTTTGCGGGTGCAGTTGGAGCAGGCGCGGGCAGGAACGTGCTGGTCTGGTTCGCGCAGTAACAGGTTCCGCCTAGTTGAAGCGGGCAGGCTGACATCATTGGACGGTCGCTCGCGCTGGACTCAGTCATTCCTATGCACCTTCATGGCTTTGCCTCTCGCTCCCCTTCGGCGCGGAATCCTACACATCGCAAACTGCGCGATGTATGGGGCACCCGCCGATGCATGGGGCAATCGCCAGCAGGTCCTTCGCTCCTCCACCCCAGCAAGCAAAGAACGCTTGCTGGGGACCCCGGTCGCTCAGGATGACAATTCATCATGATCCGTTATGATCCGTCAAAATTCGCCGCCTTGAAAGCGCATGGCTTCAGCCGCGCTGCATGCGTCAAAAACTTCCAAGGCTCGATCGCATCCTTGCAAAACAATCCCCTAACTTCCAGCCTTGAACTCCGCCGAGTTTTCGCGGACGTACGCGCAGAGGGACTTCACGTTCTCTACCGGAGTTTCCTGCAGGATGCCGTGGCCGAGATTGAAGATGTGACCGGGGCGTCCGGCGGCTTGGCGCAGGATTTCTTCGGCGCGCGACTTGATTTCTTTCCAGTCGGCGAAGAGCAGCACGGGATCGAGATTGCCTTGCACAGCTTTCTTGTTGCCGAGGCTTTGCCATCCGGTGTCGAGTGGAATACGCCAGTCGAGGCCGATCACCTCGGCGCCGGTCTCCTGCATAGACGGAAGAAGAGTGGAGCTATCGGTGCCGAAGTAGATGATCGGTACGCCCGTTTTCTGCAGGCGCTTTACGAGATCGGTCACGTGTGAGAGAACGTAGCGGCGATAGTCTTCGACGCTCAGGCAACCTACCCAGCTGTCGAAAATCTGGATGGTGTCGGCTCCGGCGCGCACCTGCTCGGCGGAGTATTCGGCGGTGACCGCGACGAGCTTCTTCATCAGCTCATTCCAGGTGGCGGGCGCGGAGTACATCATCTTTTTTGTGTGGATGTAGTTGCGCGAGCCTCCACCTTCGATCATGTAACTGGCGAGAGTGAACGGCGCTCCGCAGAACCCGATAACGGGAAGGCTGTCTCCGAAGTGCCTACAGACGAGTTTGATGGCCTCGGCAACGTAGCCTAATTCAGCAGCGCGATCGGTACGCAGATGCGAGATGTCTTCGGCGGTGCGGATCGGTTTCTCGATCTTCGGGCCCTCGCCGGCGGCGAAGTGAAAGGGCAAGCCCATGACTTCGAGCGGAAGCAGGAGGTCGGCAAAAATGATGGCAGCGTCGACTTTCAGGATTTCGGCGGCTTCAATAGTGACCTGCGCGGCGATCGCTGGCTTCTTGCAGATTTCGATAAGCGAGTACTGCTTGCGGATGGCGCGGTACTCGGCCATGTAGCGTCCGGCCTGGCGCATGAGCCAGATGGGAGTGCGTTCGGTGGGTTGGGCCTTGGCAGCGCGGACAAAGAGAGAGTTGGGAGCGGACATGAATCCTCTAATCTAACATTTTCGGGCATTTTCGAGCGCGGGACGGCCTAAAGTGGCGCTCACGTCAGTCGGGAATATTGTCGCTTCTTTGGCGAACATCCGCCTGTGATGGGCGTTACTTGGGTGTCATCGCCGTGCTGAGGGTTCCTTTCCCTCCCTGCAGAAAGGCGGGAAACCACGGCGGGCACTGAGGTCAAGGAGGCCGGCCACCTACTTAATTTGCGTTTACGTTTCGAAATCAGACCGTTCGTTGCTGACGCTACAGGCTCGTGGCGCACATCCTCTTGATGCTGCGATCGCGAGCGCCGAGCTACTTGCGCGTATAATTGCCGCCACGCATTCCTGCATCAACCATCCTTAAGGAGACACATGCGAGCCTGGGCCGTGATGTTGCTGGTTTTTAGTCTGGTTGTTCCATCTTTATCTTATGGCGCGGATGATGCTGCGCTGGTTGGATATTCTCCGCGCAGCAGCCAGCGCGAACGCGAGTGGGAGACGAAGTTCCGCGCGATCCCCGAGCCCGCGAATCTGCGGGAGTATATGCGGCGGCTGTCGGCGCGGCCGCATCACGTGGGTTCTCCCTACGATAAGGACAACGCGGAATGGATACTTGCGCACTTTAAGGAATGGGGGCTCGATGCACATATCGAGAGATTTGATGTGCTCTTTCCTACGCCGAAGGTGCGGGTGGTTGAGATGGTCGCGCCGACAAAATTTACGGCGAAGCTGGAAGAGCCCGCCCTGGCTGTTGATCCGACGTCGAACCAGAAGTCGGAACAGTTGCCCACGTACAACGCGTACTCGATCGATGGGGATGTGACGGCTCCACTGGTGTTTGTGAATTATGGGTTGCCTGAGGACTACGAAAAGCTGGACCGGCTGGGCGTTTCGGTGAAGGGCGCCATCGTGATCGCGAAATATTATCACTCGTGGCGCGGCGTGAAACCGAAGGTTGCGGCTGAGCATGGAGCGATCGGATGTTTGATTTATTCCGAGCCGAAAGACGATGGCTACTCGGTCGACAACGTGTTTCCGCTGGGGCCGATGCGGAATCCGGATGGAGTACAGC
>JBAQJU010000049.1:0-42443 GCA_049300475.1 Terriglobales bacterium
GTTCCTTTGACATGCCCTTGACAAGTCTCACGACCTATCGCGCTTCTTCGCGAACGTCCAGAGCAGCGCCGCACCGGCTGCCATCCCTGCCACCGCCAAGCCGGTGCGCTTCATCGATTTCTGGATCGCCGCTTCGTGCGGGCCGACCCATGCGTCTTCGGGATAGTGCCGCGGGGCAGCATGGAATAGTGGGATACCTTCGGGGCTTTCGGTCGACTCGCGCAGGGCCATCTGCAGGACTTCGGCGAGGTGCAGGGCGCGGCGATCGGTTTCCTGCGCGATCTGCTCGCGGCAACTGAAGCCGTCAGCCACGATGAGCCAGTCCGTGGGAGCCTGGCGCACGGCGGGAAGAAGTTCGAGTTCGCCGATAGCGCGCGAAATATCATACTTCTCTTTCTCAAAACCAAAGGCTCCTGCCATGCCGCAGCATCCCGGAGCGGGCGTGCTGAAGTCGATGCCCATGCGGCGGAGGACGGCTTCCTCGGCAGTCATCTTCATTATTGCCTTGTGATGGCAGTGTCCGTGGACGAGCGCCTTGCGCGCGAGCGTGGGGATTGGGAAGCTCTTGGCGTTCTGCTCCAGAAATTCGCTGAGCAGGAAAACTTGCTTCGAGAGGGCGTGCGCCCGGTCATCTTTTGGAAAGAGGTTGGTGAGTTCGTCGCGGAAGACGGTTGCGCAACTGGGCTCGAGAACGACGATAGGGGTGCAAGCTTCGATTTCGGGGAGAAGTTCGTCCATGATCTGGAGCAGCAGATGCTTGGCACGGTCGAGCATGCCGACGTCGTAGAGCGGGCGTCCGCAGCAAAGATGCGCGCGCGGGACGAGAACGTTAAACCCCGCGGCTTCGAGCACCTCGGCGGCAGCTTTGGCGGTCGAGGGAAGGAAGTGATTATTAAAGGTGTCGGCCCAGAGCATGACGGTAGCGCCGGCGCCTCGCCGGCTGTTGAGCGGGCGCCCCGCTCGCTCTCCGTGGGACGGGCGTGGTCGCTCGTCGCTCTCTCGCTTTTCCCACCACTGCTGAAATGTTTCCGGGGCCAGCGCCGGAATGCGGCGCTGGGCTGGGATATTGGCCGCCATCCTCGCCAGGTTGCGCAGGCCGGGCAGTTGCGTGGTCAGATTCACCAGGCCGGGAACGTGTGAGGCAGCGCGCGCCCACAAGTCAATGTTCGCAAAGGCGAGCGCATTCAACGGCCGGCGATTGTACCGGTAATAGTGCGACAGAAATTCCGCTTTGTACGTCGCTACGTCGACGCCTACCGGGCAATCGCTCTTGCAGCCCTTGCACGCGAGGCATAGATCCAGCGACTCTTTTACAGCTTCATTCTTCCATCCGTCCCGGATCGCGTCGCCCTTGGTCATCTCCCAGAGCAAATGCGCGCGGCCGCGCGTCGAATGCTCCTCATCGCGCGTCACCCGGTAGCTCGGACACATGACGCCGCCCTCTTCGCGCCG
This sequence comes from Terriglobales bacterium, assembly GCA_049300475.1. Classification (GTDB taxonomy): domain Bacteria; phylum Acidobacteriota; class Terriglobia; order Terriglobales; family Acidobacteriaceae; genus Acidiflorens. The sequence continues at coordinate 1,453 of JBAQJU010000049.1, forward strand.
GCACTTGCCGACTCCTACGCAGCGCAGAGTGGCGGCGGCGAGGCTGCCATGATCGTCGGGAAATTTGAAGTGGGTCGCCGGCTGCCACGGATCGTAGTCGGCACCGAGGCGCAGATTTTCGTCCAGACGATAGGGATCGATCAGCTTGCCGGGATTCATCTTCCAGTCGGGATCCCAGATCGATTTGAACTCGCGAAAAGCTTGCATCAGCTCCGGGCCATACATTTTCGGCAGAAGTTCGCCGCGCGCTTGGCCGTCTCCGTGCTCGCCCGAGAGCGAGCCGCCATAGCGAACCACCAGATCGGCCGCCTCCTCCATGAACTGGCGAAACTTGCGCACGCCCTCGCCCGATTCGAGATCGTAATCCATGCGCGTGTGGATGCAGGCGTGTCCGAAGTGGCCGTAGAATGCGCCCGTGTAGTGGAAGTCCTGCATGAGCTTGCGCAGGTCGCGCAGGTAGGCCCCCAGTCTGTCGGGCGCGACGGCAGAATCCTCGAAGCCTTCCCAGTGCAGCGGCTCGCCGGGGACGTGCGAGGTCACGCCGAGGCTCGATTCGCGGACATCCCAAATGCGGCGAGCCTGGCGCGCGTCAGTAAACAGACGCATATCGGGCGCTGGCGTCGCGCGGTCGAGCGTCGCCATCAGATGGTGAGCTTTGGCTTCGGCTTCGGAAATCTTGTCAGCGCCAAACTCCACCATCAGCCAGCCGCCGCCTTCCGGAAGCAATACGAGGCCTTCGAGGTTGACGCCCTTCCGTCGGCTGGCGTTGACGATGATGTCGTCGAAGCCTTCCAGCCCGATGGGAGCGTGCTCCATGATCAGAGGAACATGGTCGGCGCAGATGTACACGTCGGGCCATCCGATCACAAGAAGTACGCGGGCGGGCGGGCTTTCAACCAGACGGCACGTCGCTTCAAGAATGGTGACGCAGGTTCCTTCGGAGCCGACGAGCGCCCGGGCCAGGTGAAAGCCATTTTCCGGCAGCAGGTGGTTGAGGTTGTATCCGGAGACGCGCCGCGGAATGTTCGGGAACTGGCGGCGAACGTGGTCGCCATAGCGATCGGCAAGCTGCTTGAGGCCGGAATAGATCTGCGCGCGGCGACCGCCATCGCTGACCACGCGATTGAAATCTTCCTCGCTGGTCGCGCCGACGTGCAGGCGCTGGCCGTCATAGGTGAGGACTTCGAGCGCCTCGATGTTGTCGTCAGTCTTGCCGGCCATGATCGAGTGCGCGCCACAGGAGTTGTTGCCGATCATGCCTCCGAGCGTACAGCGGTCGTGCGTGGCCGGATCGGGAGCGAAGGTCAGGTGATGCTTTTCGGCCTCTCCGCGGAGATGGTCGAGGACGACTCCGGGCTGCACGCGGGCGATGCGGCGTGCGGGATCGATTTCGAGGATCTCAGCCATGTACTTCGAAAAGTCAAGGATGACGGCGGCGTTGCAGCATTGTCCGGCGAGCGAAGTGCCGCCTCCGCGGGCGAGTAGCGGCGCATGATGTTGGTGGCAGAGCGCGACGGTCGCGAGCACGTCTTCTTTGTCGCGCGGAACGACCACGCCAATCGGAACCTGGCGGTAGTTGGAGCCGTCGGTCGCGTAAAGAGCGCGGCTGCCGGAGTCAAATCGGACTTCTCCGCGAAGATGGCGAAGAAGCGCGGCCTCGAGGGCCAGCGCGTCGAGATGGACAGGTGGAGCTGCGGCTTCAGGCATAGGAGTACAGAGCATTATTCGAGGATGCGCGGATTAGCGCAAGGACAACGTTAGAGAGGTCAGAGGTAAGAGGTAAGATTGCAGAGGTGAGGGACATTCGCGGGAAAACGGCCTTTCAGCGCTAACGATTCGGTGGTCAGGGAGATGGCGATTTTTCGACAACTATCAGCCCTAACGAGCACCGCGGTTAAGATTGGGAGGAGGCGCGAATCGTTCGCTGGGTGGATTCAAACGGAACTACACTCCACTGAAAGTACGGGTTCGTACCTCTCCGGCATCCACCCTCGGAACAGGCAGTCCAAATAGCTGTGCAGCGCGGTCACCGGTCTAAGTGAGATAAGACGGCGCGCGTTTTATCTCACTTAGACCCGATCGTTCAGACCGAACCGCATAACCCCAGTCGTGCTCTAGTGGTGGCCGCCGCCATGTCCTGCAGCATGCCCACCACCACCCCGATATCCGGGCAGGGCGTGCTCGCCGCTTGCTTCATGGCCAGCGTTGCCTACATTTCCTCGTCCGTCTCGCGCCTCGTTTCCCTGGAAGTGGTTGAAGCGCTGCGCCCCACGCTCCGGCAACGGTCCAACGTAACCGTGATGAGGATCAAAGCGGTTGTCGACATGTCCGTAAAAGCCGCGATGGCCGTGAAACCACGGGCCCGCTCCAATAAACACCCCGCCCAAAAACCAATCAGGCCCGTAGTAGCCGTACGGAGCACAGTCATATGGAGCGTAGTCGAAAAACCCGTAAGGACACACGGGAGCCGGTCCGATGTTTACCCCAACTTCAACCTGGGATTGCGCCACAGGTGAAGAGCATAAAACGCAAGCTACCAGAACTGCGAAAGCAAGCAAACTGACTTTGAACATGATATAGCCTCGATTCATTCAGAGTTTTCAACCTGGACAACTCAGAGCAAGCATAATACCGAGGATCAGTACCGGGCAAACCGGAAGTTGAGCATGGTGCGTTCATCTTCGTGCGACGAAACAGACGTACACCCATAACCGCGCTCCCAATCCCCACGTATGAAGGGTGGTTGTTGACGAAACCTGCGTTTGCACTAACAACCCAGCCAACCCGCACTATCCAGAACTTCCAACAATGGCCAGTACCGGATAGCATTCGCCTCCGCGACCTCCTTCACATATCCCCTCGACATAAAGTAAAACTCTACCCACAAAAACTCGTTGGATCATGGCCTCACTTGGGAGTACCATGCTTGTTCTATATGGAGTAGCACGCCCGGTCCTTTTTTCTGGGAATTCGAGTTCAACTCTGAACGTTACCTAACTGGGGCTTATGAAAATCACTGACACGATTGAAATGCTGTTGCGAAACACGGGGAAGAACCGCATCTTTTCAGTCACACCCGATCAGTCTGTTTATGAAGCCATTGAAAAGATGGCGCAGGAAGGCATCGGAGCGGTGCTCGTAATCTCCGGCAACAAACTGGTGGGAATCATGTCGGAGCGCGACTACGCGCGCAAAGTCATACTCAAAGGCCACGCCTCCAAGGAGACGGCGGTGCGCGACATCATGACTACCCCGGTGGTATTTGTGACCAAGCAAAACACCGTCGACGAGTGCATGGCCATCATGACCAACCACCGCTTCCGGCATCTTCCGGTGGTCGAAAATGATGTGCCCGTGGGAGTCGTCTCAATTGGCGACCTGGTGCGCTGGACCATCTCCGGCCAGGCGCAGGCGATTCAGGAGTTGGAAGGGTATATTACCGGGCGATATCCCGGGTAAAACGGCCTATTTTCAGGGAAAAGTGTTGTAATTTTCTACAATTTCTGGCCTATTTCGGGGTACAATCCTAATCGTCGTGCCCGTTGTGGGGTAGTGGGGTAACGGGCCAGAGATAGATTCTCGCGGACACGTCAGATTCTAAATTCAGGAGGCTTGCATGGAAGTACCGGCCACTGGGGAGCAGTCTGCGGAACAAAGTCGAGTTCGCCACGCGGTTCAGCACGAAGATCGAGGCACCTGGATTTTCACGGTGTATGCGACCTGCGGGCTCGCATTTTTTGGAGTACTGGCTTATTACACATCGGTGTACTTCGCCAGATAGTGGAATACCTTGCCGGCGTAGACGCCGTGTCTGCGCCGGTAAGACGCACTAATATGAAGAACGTCGGCGGGACCCGATCCGTCCCTTCGTAATGGTGAAGTGTTTCTTTTCACTTCCCACCTGCCCCATCCCCCGACATTGATTTCGTAAGAGAACTTCGCCTCATCTCCTTGCGAATTCAACTTATTGGCGAACGTGGTTTTGCCGACGCCGTTCGGCCCCGCGATGATGAGAGTTCCATCCAACTACTATCCTACCCCGAGGGGAAGTGTGCTTTTGTGTCTTCGAGGACCGACCTCCTTTGAGGCCTGGCATACGAAATCTCCCCACCCTTCCCCTTTTCTGGGAGAATAGAGAGATCGTTGGATTGGTCCCCATTGGCGACCTGATGTTCCCCAGCACCGGGGCCTAGACGCCGCGACCACGCACGAAGGCTAACCATGGAAATCGAAAACACGACCGTCGTGCTCCCAGCCCAAGCGCCGGCCCCAGCGCTCTCGGCCACGCCACAAGACAAAACATTGCAAGGCTCAGTCCTCGTCCTGATCCAGTTCGACGTCTCCGAAGAGATCCGCCTCGACGACCTGCGCGATATCTTTGGCGCGCGGCGGCAGGAGGCGAGTTTCAAGCATCCCACGCCCGGATACGTTCGCTACCAGCGTCCGCCGGTGGTCGAGCCGGTCGAGCCGCTGGTGCTCGAAAGTGGCGAGCGTCTCGACGCCCAGATCAAGTACTACGACTACGGCATCCTCAGTGTGGTTTTCGAGCTGCCTTTCTCGGGCGACTGGGAGAAGCTTATCCGGCTCGCCAGCCGCTGGGTCTGGGATACCGATTTCACCAGTTTCGCGCAGAAGATCGTCAAGCAGAAGCTGGAACGCGCCCGTCCCGCGCTGGTCAAGCCCTACGACGACTGGCTGACCGAAGACTATTTCGTCTTCCACGTGCGCGACATCGCCGGCAATCCCTCCGCGGCAGAACTGCTCGCCAGCGAGCGCGGACGCATTGCCCAGATCGTCCGCGGAGAAACCGTTCCGCTTTCCGAGGGCGAGTGCCAGGAAATCCTGCTATCGAGAATCTCGTACTATCCCAACGACCTGACGGTGATCGGCTGGAACGCGGCGTTTCTCTATGACAACCAGCCGGGCGCCGAGACTGCGATCCAGTTGCTGGAATACGCCAACTCGCAGCTGCTTGAGTTCCGCCACTACGACGAGTTGCTCACGGGCGAACTGCAAAGCGTCTACGAGTTCATGGATCACGGCTCGGGCATCTGGGCGCGCTGGCGCACCGCTAAACGCGCCTCACGCCTGCACACCGTGCTGCTCGACGTCAACGAACTGACCGAACGCGCCGACAACGCCATCAAGTTCCTCAGCGACATGTTCTCGGCGCGCCTCTACAAAGTAGCCGCCTCGAAAATCGGAGTGACCGACTACAAAGACCTGGTCAACCAGAAAGTCCATACCGCTGAAGAGCTCTACCGCTTCATGGTTGACCAGTTCCACCAGAGCCGCGCGTTTGTGCTGGAGTTAATGGTGGTGATTATTCTGATTATTGATTTGATCTGGCTGTTCAAGGGGAGTACGCCGATCTAGGAGCAGCTTTCAGCTCCAAGCTTTCAGCAAGATCTGAGCGGCTCTCTGCTCCGGGTAAATACGAATCTTCCCATCGAGACCTAAGTGTCGGGTGACATGCTTGCCGCCGTCCTATTCCCGGTGGCCGATGGTGATTGGAACCGCGAGCTGGAACCAGAAGGCATTGGTAGGCGCCCGGTTTTCAACCATGGTGTCGCGCAGGTACTTGATGGCGAATCCGCCGTGGGTGATCAGATTGAAGCGAACCTCCGGTCCGATGCCCAGATCGCGCCCGCGGTTTCCGTTGTTAAAGACCGCGTCGGCCAGTTTGTCGTCGGTGGTCTGGTGGTAGAGAAATCCGTTGGCGCCGACCGCAATCTTTTTGCAGATGGCATGCATGCCGTCGAATTCCCAGGTGAACTCGTTGCCGCTCTGGTAAGTGGTGGCTGTGTCCTTGAGGTTGACGATGTATTGCAGCTTGGAGCTGATTTCCTCTTTCCCTTTCAGGAAGGTGAAGCCGCCGACCGGTCCTGCGGCATAGTTGTTCTGTCCGATATTGAGAACGTCGGTCGCGGAACGGCCGGTGCCCGGAAACCACATGTCTCCTTCATAGAAGAAGTGCCAGTGCCCCCTGGCGTATCTGACCCCCAGCGGACTGATGGCGACATTTCCGACCGCAAACTTGGTGAACTTGCCGGGCGGCACGTGCAGTTCCTGATCGACGAAGGGAACGGCAAAATTGCTTTCCACGGTGCCGCCAAGGAACTTTAGGCCCCAGTTGTGCACGACTTTGAAGGCCAGCGCTGTGACGCGGAGTTTGAACTCGAAGGGCAGCGCTTTGCCGTTGGCGTCGTCGGTTTGATTGGCGGAAACCGAGGCGGTGTATTCGTAGAACATGGTGCCATGTGGACCCGGCATCATACCTGGCATGACGGTTTCAACCCCGACGGGATAAACGCTTGCTCCGTTCTCCGAGGCATTGGCCACTCCGGTCATGGCAATCGTGAAGCAGAAAAGGAGCGCCAGCATCGTACTATGAACAATCCTGCTCGCCCGGTTGTGCTTGAGTAACTGGTCCATCTCATTTCTCCTTATCTTCGAGTTTTGGGATTGGCGTCCCAGAGGGCTCGGCTAACAAATATAGGTGGCGCATCTTCCCTCTACTTCAAGTTGCGCTCCAGTTCGTCTAATCGGCGACCGGCGACTTGACTTGAGTTTGATTCCGCTTATCTATCTCGCAAGGCCGGGCAAAGGATTTCGTCCTTAGGCCGACGCAGCCAGCTGTTTGGTTCGTGATGGTGAGAACCGAAAAGTCAGAGCGCCGGCGGCTACAGTTCGATGCGCTTTATCTGTGATTTCGTCTATGGATGTTCCTTGAGCCAGGCTATCGCCTTACTCACGTCGGGAACTTCGACCATTTGGATTCCACAAGGACCAAGATGCGCGGTAAAACTGTTGATCGACATATTGGTTACTGCCGATGCCGACTTAATGGTAATGAAATACTTGATGCCATTCGCGGCAAAGGCTTTGAAAACCTCAGTCTCAATGAGTTTCTGTACATCCTGGGAAAAGGCCCCCCTGGCTTTGGTGGCATCCATGATCCAGGCTCGAGCCCGATGCGCTTTGGCATAGGCGATTCCCTTGCTCAGGATCGCTTCGTGAAACTGCGCCACGTTAATCCTGTAACTTGACCAGGTGTCGATCATCGCCTTGACCTCATCGTTGCACTCGACGAGAAGCGTGCCCGGTATCTCGTGTACTTTTTCACACACTTGCACGGTTGCCTCCAACCTTGGTATTTTCGGGCCGTAAATTTCCGACCTGTGGATGGCTATCGGCAGTGACGAGAAAGGCTTGAGCCAGTTCCTTTCAATTTGTGCCGTTGCGAAAATCTCGACAGGAAACTTGGATATGCTCCATTTTCCACTCATGTGACTCGCAAAGGATGCCGACGTATTGGGAGTCTGATCGCTGTGGGTTCATCCGAATCGAGGTTCTGCACATGCGCTTCACGGTTGGCAAGAAACTGGGCATAAGTTTTGGCATCATCTTCGTGATTCTGATCGCCGCCACTGCGACCACTTATTCCTACCTGCATAACCTGGCCGCGGTGGAAACGGACCTTTTCCACCAACGCGTGCCAACAACCTATGCCTTCGCGTTGTGGCGCGCAGAAGAACGGCAGTTGCTCGCCGATCTACGCGGCTACGTTTTGGCCGAACCGCATAGCACACAGCGGGACCAGTTCAAACAGGACATTACCGCGGTTCTGGAGGAAGTCGAGCAGACGAACGAAAAGATGCGGACTTTGAGCCCGCACTTCGCGAAGCCCGAGACCAAAGGATTGGTGCATCAGATCGAAGTCAACTTTGGCGTGATCCGCGACGCTGTCCCGCAGATCGAAAGCGCCGCGGACTCCGACAAAGGACGCGCCCTGGCCATCCTTAATGAGAAGGTCGGGCCCATGGCAGCCATGATCGACCCGGCAACCAGCCATGGGGTGGCGATTGGCCAGAAGATGGGGACCGACGTCGCCGATAAGGCGGCGGTGATTACGGAAACCACCACCTGGGTGCTGGTACTCTCGGTCGCCAGCGTGCTGATACTAGGCACGGTGATTGCCCTCTGGCTGAGCCGGGAACTGGCGATCGGTCTACGCGCCTTGCTGGACCAGGCCAATGCCATCGCCGACAATGATTTGACCCACGATGATCTGAAGGTCCGCAGCCGGGACGAACTCGGCGACCTTACTCTGGCGATCAATAAGATGCGTGGCAGTTTGAAACGAATGATCCTCGCGATTTCGGATAATGCCGCGCACGTGGCGAGCGCGAGCGCGGAACTGAACGCCACGAGCGAGCAGATTACGGCGAATTCCGTGGAGACCTCGGCCCAGGCCGACGTGGTCTCGAAGGCCGCACAAACCGTCAGCCGGAACCTCCAGACGGTCGCGACCGGCGCTGAAGAGATGGGCGCCAGCATCCGGGAAATTGCCAAGAACGCTACCGAAGCTGCCAGGGTTGCAACCTCCGCCGTCCAGGTAGCGGCGACCACGACCTCAACCGTATCCAAGCTAGGCGATTCTTCGACCGAGATTGGCCAGGTCATCAAGGTCATCACTTCGATTGCGCAGCAGACCAACCTGCTGGCCCTGAACGCCACCATCGAAGCGGCCCGCGCCGGTGAAGCGGGCAAAGGCTTCGCAGTAGTGGCCAATGAAGTCAAGGAACTGGCCAAGCAAACCGCCAAGGCCACGGAAGATATCAGCGTCAAAATTGAAGCGATCCAGACCGATACCAAGGCAGCGGTGGAGGCGATCGCATCGATCTCCGGTGTGATCCACCAGATCAACAACATTTCGGGCACGATTGCCACGGCGGTCGAAGAGCAGGACGCGACCACCAACGAAATGGCGCGCAACGTGAGCGAAGCGGCGCAGGGCAGCAACGAAATCACCAGAAACGTTAGCGGCGTGGCCGAGGCGGCCCAGGGTACATCGCGAGGGGCCACCGACACGCAGCAAGCCTCGCGGCAACTGCTGGAAACCTCTACCCAACTTCGACAGCTGATCGAGCAGTTCAAGATCAACACCAGCAGCGGCAGCTATGGAGCCGGCCTCAGCGAGTCGGGCAGAAGCAGGGCGGCGCATGCGGCCGGGTAAGCCGGAATCGCAACCGATGATGCTTCAAGTTATGCAAAGGTGAACAGGACCACCAAAATCGAATGAAAAGGTCGTGAATATGAAACTCGCTAAGAATCTCACCACGCTTCTGGTTATTACTTGCTTTGCCGGTGCGCTGCCTCATTTCGCGTCGGCGCAAGATAAAGCGGCCCCGCAAGAACTGGCAAGCAAAGTTCGCGAGGCCGCCAGCGCGCTCTCCCAGGCGGGAGAGCCGGGCCTGGCTGATTTCGATAAGAAAGCAGGACCATGGGCCTGGAAAGACACCTATGTTTTTGTTCTCGATTGCGCGAAGGGCGTCATGGCAGCCCATCCCAAGGCCGACCTGATCGGCAAACCGCTTGCGGCCCTCAAGGATATTAAGGGCAATCCGGCTTTCGAATTATTGTGTGCGGCCACGCAGAGCCCGAATGGCACCTGGACGGAGTATTGGATTCCGAAGCCCGGCGAAAAAGAAGGGTCGCGCAAGATCAGCTATGGCTTCATGGCTGCTGGCACTCCGTATGTGGTGGGAGCTGGAATCTTTGATGCGCAGACAATGATTGCAGACTTGACGAAGAGCACAGCAAAGTAGACCGACTCGAGCAGAAGCGAACCATCATGAAAGCTGGGGCTCGCGGCTATCCGTAGAGAACTGAGCCGATGCCTCGTTTCCTCAGACGCGAAAAGGCCCGGGATTCCTGCGAATCCCGGGCACTTTCTTACCGCTCGGAGATCTTCAACTAGAAATCGTTGGCGCCACTTCTACGCGGCGGTTCCACGCCTAAGCTGGCATCGCCCCTTGCGCCAGCTCAAAGTTCAGTACTTCAGCTGCGCGGCGAGCGACCCGGTCACCGAGACTCGCCTGGTCGTTCGGCATCGCGTCAGGCCTCAAACACTTGGCCTCGCCTTCCCTCTTAGCCGTGAATTCCACGATCCCCACACTCTCGTATGCAATGCAGTTCATGATGAACCTCCTTTTATTGATTCGAGACTACGAGAAAACTTGACATGAATCAAATGACTTGTTTTGATCATATTCATAACTACAAAGCATGATCAATCTGGATCAATTGCGAATCTTCCAGGCGGTGGCCGACGCGCGCAGCTTTACTCGCGCCGCCGAGGCGGTGCATCTCACCCAGCCCGGCATCAGCAAACACATCAAGCAGATGGAGGAGTATTACGGTCTTCCCTTATTTGACAGGCTGGGAAAGAAGGTCGCTCTGACCCAGGCCGGAGAAATACTTTCTGAAGCGACACAGGAGATCGTGGCTTCGATCACCACGGCAGAGCAGCGAATCGAGGATCTGAAAGGCTTGCACGGCGGCAAACTTTCTCTCGGGGCAAGCTTTGGGCCTGGCATCTATGTCCTGCCCAAAATCCTGGCTGCCTTTAGGAAGCAATACCCGGCAGTGGAAGTGACCGTGGACATCTCACTCAGCGCGAAAATTATCGCCAGGGTTCTGGCCAATAAACTCGACCTTGGCCTGGTTAGCCCTGAGGCGCGCGATCCGAAGCTGTTGGCCAAAGAGTTCATGACGGACGAACTGATTGTCATTGTGCCCCGCAATCACCGGTGGGCAAACAAGAAGCGGATCCGGCCCCAGGAACTGCTGCGGGAGACGTTTATCGTAGAGGCTAGAGGCGCAGGCACAAGGGCGGTGGTTGAAGAGCGGCTTAAAGAAAAAGGCATCGTGCCGACGAATGTGGTCGATTTCGGAAACGTGGAGGGCGTCAAGCGGGCGGTCGAAGCGGGGCTGGGAGTTTCGATTCAGGCCCGGAATGTGGTCGAGCGGGAGATCTCCGCTGGATCGCTCGCGGGCGTCTCCTTAGCGGGCATGGATGCCAGGTTTGCGCGCTTCTATATCTGCCGCAAAGACAAGCATCGTTCCAACGCAGCGCAGGCTTTCCTGGTTCTGCTGGAGACTCGAGCACGCAAGCTGGCATGAGCGATCGCGTCTTGTTATGCGTTACGCTATGAACGGCTCATGATCGCCACTCTTACCCTCGAACTCCGCATTGAAGCGGCGCACTCGCTGAAGGACAAGCGGCAGGTTGTGCGCAGCATTAAAGACCGGCTGCGCGCTTCGTTCAACGTATCGGTCGCCGAGCTTGATCCCTCGAATCTCTGGAACCAGGCCACGATCGGCGCCGTTGGCATCTCGCACTCCCGCGACTACCTTGATGGCCTGATGAAGAACGTCGAGCGCGCCGCTACCCGCATCGCCAATAATCATGGAGCAGAAATTGCCGACTCGTTTGTGGAGTTTCTCTAGAACCGGCATCGCCGTTTTCTGCTATGCTAATCGGTTTTCCTTCGTCGAGGACAGCACTTGGAACGCCGCGGAGTCAGACATCATCGGGAGCGCCTGAGCGGGGCTATCCGCGAGGAGATCGAAACCATCCTTGAGGGTGAGCTGGCCGATCCGCGCATCGGGTTGGCCAGCGTCAACACCGTGCTCATGGCGGAGGACTCCCGCTCCGCGCGCGTGCTCGTCCATGTGCAAGGCGACGATGCCGAGGCGGAGCGCACGCTCCAGGGATTAAATGCCGCCAAGAACTACGTGCGGCACGCGCTCGCCGAACGCTTGGGATTGCGCCGGCCTCCGGAGTTGTTTTTTCACATCGACCGTTCCGACCAACTCGAAAGCCGGGTCGATGAGCTTCTGGCCCGGTCGAAAAAGCGGGGTAAGAAATAGCTGTCAGCTGTCAGCCGTCAGGAAAGGCGATGGCTGTTGAATAGAAGGTCCGATTCGAAGTTGATGAATGGCAGAGGCGTGTCAGGGTTTGACCTGATGCTGATGGCTGACGGCTGAGAGCTGATAGCTCCTTATGCTCGACAAGGTTCTACACGCGATTCGCGCGCGTCACCGCTTTGTAGTGACGTCGCACGCGCGGCCCGATGGCGACGGGATCGGCTCCGCTCTCGCCTGCGGACAGATTCTGCGCGTGATGGGCAAAGAAGCGGACGTCGTCATCTACGATGGTATCCCTCGCATCTACCAGAACCTGCCTTTCGCCGATCGCGCCATTCACGCCCGTACTGTCCCTCCAAATGACGCCGTGATCGTGCTCGAATGCGACAGCACGCGGCGCGCGCTGCTCGAAGGTCTCGACCGATGCTTCCTCATTAATATCGACCATCATGCCAGCGGCCGCGAGTTCGGACACATCAACTGGATCGATTCCACCGTGATGGCCACCGCCGAACTGGTGTACCGGCTGGCTCGCCTGGCATGCGTGCCCATGGATCGCGATATCGCCACCTGCCTGTATACGGCGCTCATGACCGACACCGGCTCATTTATGTTCGAAGGCACCAACGAGCACACCTTCACGGTCGCGCGCGAGTTGGTGCTGGCCGGGGCCGACCCCGCGCAGTGTGCGCGCCACATTTACTTCGGACATTCCACTGCCAAGATGCGCCTGCTGGGAGCTGCCCTGACGCACTTGCATCGCGAGGGGCCGCTTGCGTGGATCTGGGTGACGCAGGAGCAGATGGCCCGCTATGGCGCCATCGAAGAGGATTGCGAGGGATTGGTGAATTACGCGCTCTCGATGGGCGATGTACAGGTGGCCATCTTCTTCCGCGAGCTGCCCGACCGGCGCTATCGCATCAGCCTGCGGAGCAAGGGAGCGGTGAACGTCTCCACTGTAGCGGAGCACTTTGGCGGCGGAGGCCACCGGTGCGCCAGCGGCTTTTCGCTCGAAGGCCCGCTTGCCGTTGCGGTGTCGCGAGTGGTCGAGCGGCTGCGCGCCGAGCCGGCCGTTTCTAATGCGCAACCCGAATAAAACGCATGAGCGCAGCCAGCACTAATTCGCGCTCTCGCACCGGGTTGCTGCTGCTCATCGCCGGCTGCGGATTCCTGCTTTTCTACGGCCTCGGAGCCTTCGGATTGCTGGGAGCCGACGAGCCTCGCTACGCGCAAGTCGCGCGCGAAATGCTGAATCGCAGCGACTGGGTCACGCCCACGCTGAACGGCAAACCATGGCTTGAGAAGCCTCCTCTTTATTATTGGCAGGCGATGTTGACATACCGTGCGGCGCGGACGCTGCTGCCCACTGATCAAGAAGGTGTGGGGCGGGCGCCCTCGCCCGCCAATGACGGCGTCAGCGAGCAGACCGCGCGCCTTCCGGGCGCGCTCGACGCCGCCCTCATGATTGCGGTTATTTATTTCTTTCTCCGCCGTTTCCGGCCCGGCAGCGAGCTCGATGGCGCACTCATCACGGCCAGTTGTGCGGGAGTCATTGGATTCGCCCACGCCGCCTCGACCGACATGCCCCTCGCGGCGACATTCGCGATCGCGATGCTCGCCTGGTTTGCGTTCTACGAACGCCAGCGGAATTTCGATCTTGCGATCTTCTACATATTTCTTGCGCTCGGAACGTTAGCCAAAGGTCCGGTCGCGCCGGTGTTGGCGGCTGTAATCATCCTGCTTTTCGCTTTCGCCAAGCGCGACTGGGGCGTCATCTTCCAGACCATCTGGATCCGCGGCTTCGCGCTATTTTTGGCCGTTGCCCTGCCCTGGTACGTTGCCGTCCAGATGCGCAACCCGGAATTTTTCCATGTCTTTATTCTTGAGCACAATCTGGCACGCTTCTCGTCGAACATTTATCACCACCCGCAGCCCTTCTGGTTCTACCTTCCCGTGTTTCTGCTCGCCGTTATGCCGTGGACACTGTGGCTGATGGTGGCCGTCGTCGAACGTGTGCGCGCAGTCTTGCGCGATAGGCGGGGGGCCTTTGCGAGCCCCGATGATTCCTGGGCGCTCTTCCTACTCCTCTGGATGGTGGTCCCTGTTTTGTTTTTCAGCGCGTCGCAGTCGAAGCTTCCCGGCTACATTCTGCCCGCGGTGCCTGCCGGAGCGTTGCTGCTCACCGAATATCTCGCCGCGCGGCGCGAGGCTGCAGGACTTTCGGCATCGCTAAAGCGATACCCTGATACGAAGCCGAGTTTTTCAGACGACTGTTCGGGCGAACATGAGAGCAGAATATCGTTGCCGCTGGCCGCCGCGCACGGAATCCTCTGTGGACTGATGATATTCGCCGCGCTCGCGACCGCCTCGGTTGCGCTAACGCACCATCTGAGGTTGGGAAAAGGAACCTACGTCGCCGCGACCATTGCCTCCGTATTCGCTTTCGGCATCGCCGCTGCGCTCGTCTCGCGAGCAGGAGCGCGGCTGCTGCGCTCGGTCACGATGATTGCCGTCGTGGTGAGCGTGGCGGCGGTGGTTCGCCTCGCTGCGCCCGCCATCGATGCCACCCAATCCTCGCGTCCCGTTGCCGAGATCATTCAGGCCTTTTCGCACGAACCGGTGCCCGTCGCTCTCTATCACGCAGGCCGCACCCAGCAATATGGCCTCGATTTCTATCTCAATCGTCCGACCGAATCCTACGAGAATGGAAATATCCCCGCTGCGGCACATGTAGTAGTTGCCGCACAAGGTACGCAATCGCAAGTTGCCGAACTGGTCCCCGGACGCCGAGTATCATACTTAACGAGCATCCCGGCGCAGAAGCTGGAGTTGTACTGGGTGGGAAAGTGAAAATAGGTGTCAGGTCGCAGGTCTCGGGCACTGAACTCTAGACTGACATAGCTTTCCCTGAGACCCGCGACCTAAGACCTGACACCTTAATTTATGGAAATCCTCGATCTCCGCCACTTCTCTTCCGCTGACCTTCGGCCGCTGCTCGAGGAGGAGGTTGCCTTGTGGGGGAGCCAACTCTCGTGGGACTACGCGCAATCGGCCGAGATGATCCTCCGGTACATGGAGGCGAAGATTCTTCCCGGTTATGCCGCTATCGAGCGCGGCAATATTTTCGGCTATTCGTTTTTTGTTTACGAGCAGAGCAAGGGCGTGATCGGCGACCTGTTTGTGCGCGACGAAGGACGCATTCCGAACCGCCGCGAAGTCGAGGAACGGCTGCTGACGCACGTCATCGAAACCCTGCAGCAATCGCCCGGCATCCACCGCGTCGAAGCGCAACTGCTGGCCCATGAGACCGGCGAAGTTGCCCGTCCATTTCTCGCGCAGGGATTCAGCCGGCATCCACGCGTGTTCATGAACTTCGAAATGGCGCTGCATCCGCAAACCGCTCCACCGCTCGCTCCGGAGTTCGAGATTCGTCCGTGGTCCGAGGAACAATATCAGGCTGCGGCGGCCGTGATTACCGCGGCGTATCGCGGGCATGTCGATTCGGATATCAACGACCAGTACCGCACGCTGACCGGATCGCTGCGTTTTCTGAATAACATCGTGCGCTTTCCGGGATGCGGCACGTTTGATGCGCGCGCGTCGTTCGTCGTCGTCGATCGTCGAACGCGCACGCTGGCTGGACTGATTCTGTGCTCGCTGGTGCGGGCCGATGTCGGACACATCACGCAAGTCTGCGTGCTGCCCGAATATCGATCCGCGGGATTAGGAGTGGTTCTGCTCGCCGCGACCACCAAGAGCCTGCGCGAGCGGCGCTTCCGCGCTATCTCGCTTACGGTAACGCAGGCGAACGATCGCGCGATTGCGCTCTATGAACGGATTGGGTTTGAGTCGACACGGGTGTTTGATGCTTTTGTTTGGGAGGGTTAGGCAGCTGTGAGCTGTCGGCTCTCAGTCACCAGTGTTTACAGAACGCAGGGGTCCTTCGACTTCGCATGATCGTTGCTTCGCACGATCATGCTGCGCTCAGGATGACACCGGGTGTGAGTTCTGCTGCGCTCAGGATGACATCGAAAATCTGGAGGCGGGCGGCTAGCGGCGGATGAGCCACATGAGCCAGCCGGCTACGAAGACTCCGCCTACGAACATGGCAAAGCAGTAGAGGCCGTAGCGGACCTGTTCTCGGGTGGAGTTTTTCTGGGTGATGCCGAAGACGATCGAGGTAAACAGGGCGAAGATGACCGCGGCCGAGAAGTGCGACAAGGTGATGGTCACGGTTGCCTCCTCAGCGCGAAAGCGTTTTCGCGGACAGAAAAAATGCAGATCCCTCGCTTCGCTCGGGATGACAAGCCATTAAGTATTGGGCTGGTCACGGTTTCTTCCCCAGGGCGATGTGATGGGCGTCGGCGGCGGCGATGAAGTTGAGCAGGCCGGCTACGATGATGAAGGTCTTGCCGTAATCGGCGACGGCATTGGCGGCCATTGCGGTCCCCCAGTTCATGATGCGCGCCAGGAAGTAGAGCCCGCCTGCGCCCACGTCGCCGATGAAGCCGAGAATGTCGAGAATGTCTCCGCCATTCGGTTTGTAGACGCGGCCGTTCATGCCGAGGCCGATCAGGAACATGGCAACGACCGATATAAAAAGGAGCAGGCCGCGCACGTACTTCTTTAGCATGATGTGTCCGACGCCGGGAATGATCCAGCCCACAATCGGGGCGATGATCGACAACTGGGTGATGGGATACTCGGGCGTCGCGCTCTTAGCTTTTTCTGAAGTTGCTTTTGCCATTCAGATGGTCACGATCTCTTTTTGAATTTTACCAGTGACCTCGGCGATTGCGGCGCGCACAAGCACATCGACTTCGAGGCGCACGCCGAATTCGGGCAAGTAAATGCCGGGTTCGATGGAGAAACAGGAGTTGGGCAGGATGCGGCGCTCGTCGTGGATTTCGAGGTCATCCATGTTTGCGCCGTTGGAATGGACTTCGGTGCCGATGGAGTGGCCGGTGCGATGGATGAAATAGTCTCCAAATTTGGCGGTCTTGATGTGGCCGCGGACGGCGTGATCCACTTCCCATCCGGCAATCGGTTTGTGAGCGGCGACGGCATTCTGCACGGTTTTTACGCCGATGTCGCGAGCCTCGCTGACAATTTTGAAGATTTCGCGATGCCGGTCGGTGGGCTTGCCGACGACGCCGACCCAGGTGATGTCGTAGTAAACAGCGCCCGGCGTATTCTTTTTGCCCCAGACATCGAGGAGGACCAAGTCGCCTTCGCGAATGGGCACGGGACGGGCGGCGCTTGGCTCGTAGTGGGGATTGCCGCTGTTGGCGTTGACGGCGACGATGGGAGGATCGTCGGTGACCATGTTCTGGCGCGCGAAACCTTCCTTGAAGAAGTTCTGGATTTCGTACTCGGTGGTGCCTCCGTTGCGGACGCGGCGGCCGATTTCGTGGAAGGCTTCGGCGGTGAGCGCGTCGATTACGTCGCGGGCTTCGAAGTGGGTCTTGATCTGATCGTCGCTCCAGGTGGCTTCGAACTGGGCGATGAGATCGGCGGAGCTGACGATATTCTTGCCCAAGCCGCGGATCATGTCGGCGGTGCCGGCGTCGACCATGGAGATGGTAAAGACGATGTTGTTGGGCGAGTACTGCATGGCGACATCGCGATGGGCGGCCAGCATTTGCTTGAGGCCTTCGAACAACTCCTGCCATCCGGCGTATTGGTTCTTGGCTCCGGGCAGAGAGTCGAGGTGTCCCGCCTCGATCTTGTGGACGAGTTTGACGGGATCGCCTTTGGCGGGGATCAGGTAATACCAGCGGCGCGTAACCATGAGGCTCTCCGGGAGTCCGAGAACACGGTAGGCGATGGGGTCGCGGTGGTGATGGTCGTAGAAAAGCCAGGCGTCGATGTTGCGCTCGCGCAGAGCGTGCTGGATGGCCGAGAGGTCCATAGGTAAGGGATTATTTTACATGAGGCGCGAGTTGCGGGTAGCGTGCCTCGGGTTTGGAAGTCTCGGGCCACCGGTCTCGAGTTGCGAGCGGGACTATTGTCCTCTGGTCTGCTGGGCGCTTGCGAGAAGCTTGAACCCCAGGGTACACGGAGGAGCACGGAGGAAGTCCGGATCGATTCTTCTTGCTAGTTCTTGAATGGGTTGAAAATCCGCACATCAAGCTGCTTGAAATCCCGTTCATTCCTTGTCGCAACAATCAGACGATGAACCCGCGCGGTCGCGGCGATCAACGCGTCTTGCAGAAGTTCGGGAGGCTTCTTATCCATAATACGGCCCCATTCCCGAAAGCAGACTGTATCCATCGGGAGTACCCGGTAAACAGCCGGCACACGATCAACCCAGCGCTCCAGTTCCCTCGCCTTCGTGGGATCTTGCCGTCTTGTCCGCTCGATCCCCACCTGCAGCTCTCCCAGTGTTACGGCGGAAACGAATAAACCCGCCTCTTCGGCGGCGCTGAGCCAAGCCATCACCGCTCCGTGAGGACGCGCTTTTCGCATCTCGGAAACTATGTTGGTATCGAGCAGGTACTGATTCACTCAAACTCCACCACGGGCCGGCTGCGTAACTTGCCCCTCTCATAGGCGAGATCGTCGCTGCGAGGTTCGGGTGCGAGCAACCACTCCTTCAGACTGGGCCGGGCAGCTTTCTGCAGGCGGTTCCATTCCTCGATCGGAACCATTACGGCGGTCTCGATGCCACGGCGAGTGACGACCTGCGGCCCCTTCTTGAGCGTGGCATCCAGGAATTCACTGAAACGCGCCTTCGCGTCTTGCACCTGCCAGGTAGCCAAGTTTCACCTCGCGTTTCCATTGTAATAACTAGTCAGATGACTAGTCAATATGGGAGACCGAGGCACCCAGCAAGAAATGGCATCTTCCATCCGCAACAACGACTTCACTGCAAGGTGCCGCCCTTTGTGGTAAAAAATACTGTAATGCCGATGAACGTCTCTGGCAGTCAAAACCCGCCAAAATCAGCTGCTCTATGTTGAGAGCATTATTTATTGCGCTCTCGGAGAGTAAATCGCTGCGCGCGATCGCCGAACGGTCGAGCTTTGGGCAGCGCACTTCGGCCCGCTTTGTGGCGGGGACAGAGGTCAGGGATGCGGTGCGCGCGGCCGCAGCGATCAACCGGTTTGGCGCGGGCGTATCGATCGACAACCTGGGCGAGAACGTCACCAATGCCGACGAGGCTCGGGCCAGCGCCCGGCTTTACCACGATCTGCTGGATGAAATTGCCAAAGACAAGTTGAATGCGAACATCAGCCTGAAGCTGACGCACATGGGCATCGATGTAAACGAGAAGATGGCGTATGAAATCGTGCGCAACCTGGTGGCGAAGGCGGCGAGCATGACGCCGAAGAATTTTGTGCGTGTGGATATGGAAGGCTCGGCGTACACCCAGCGGACGCTTGATTTCGTGCACGAACTGCATCGCATACCGGGAAATGCGGGCTACGTGGGGACGGTCATCCAGTCATACATGCGGCGGGCGGAGGCGGACGTGGAGGGCCTGCTCGCTGATCGTATCCGCATACGGCTCTGCAAGGGGGCATACAAGGAACCGGATGAGATCGCGTTCCAGAAGAAGTCCGAGGTGGATGCCAACTACGTGACGCTGATGAAGGTGCTGATGAAGAGCGGCGTCTATCATGGGCTGGCCACGCATGACGAGTCCATTATTAAAGAGGCGAAGGCGTTTGCCGGGCGCGAGAATATTGCGCGGGACGCGTTCGAGTTCCAGATGCTGAACGGGATCCGGCGGGATCTGCAGCAGTCGCTGGTAAAAGAAGGATGGAAGGTGCGGGTGTATATTCCGTTCGGGACGGAGTGGTATCCGTATTTTATGCGGCGGCTGGCGGAGCGGCCGGCGAACGTGTTCTTTATTGCGAAGAATATGCTGCGGAAGTGACGATGTCATCGTGTTTTGATTTGCTGCCAGCAAAGAGCGTTAACCACAGAGGACACGGAGGAAGGCCGGACTTCTTTTTCGGCTTTCGGCTTTCGGGTCCTAGTTTTTTTCGGCTTTCGGATCTATTGAAGGCCGCCTGGGGCTAGCGGTAGATGGGCTGCGCCCTCCAGCATATTTCTTTCTTGTGGAGAAAATTCTCTTCGATATTGCTCGGAGTTGATGAGGCGATCGCGCTGGACTGGAGTAAGGCCGCGCATGCTGCGGATGGCGCCATTCAGGGCCTGGCGCCGCTGGGGCGGCAACTGGCGGAACTGTTGAAAGAGCTGGTGTGCTTGCTGCTTCTGGCCCGGCGTCAAATGCTCCCACGTTTCCATGCGCGCTAGCATGCGCTCCTGTTGTTGGGGAGGCAGGCTGGAGAAATGTTGCAAGCGATTCTGCAACTGCCGTTGTTGTTGGGGCGGAAGCCGGCGAAACTGGGGATCGTTTTCGAGCGCGCGGCGCTGCTGGGCGGGCGGCAGATCTTTATAGCGGCGCAACCAGGCTCCGGCATGGCCGGGACGATTCGGAGGCTGACGGGTTTCATTGGGACGATTGGCGGCGCGACGATTGGCGGCGGGAGGCCCTGGTTGCTGAAAGTGGTGCCACTGGCCGTCCGCATCTCGGGATGGCGCAGGGGATTGCGCTTGCCGGTTTTGGGCGAACGAATTTTGGGCCAAGAAGGGTGTCAGCAGCACCAACGCCGCAAGACAGCCCATGATTGTTGCCCGGCCCTGCATGACTTATCTCCCAGAAACTTTACCGACAAACATCTTGTACCCCGCCATCTCCTCTAGAGACGGCGCTTACCTCGTTGGCCGCACTGGTTACGGGTTTGCGGTGACGTCGTCCTGCACTTGTAAATCGTCGAGCACGTCGAAATCGGCGTACAACTCGTTGTTCTTCTCGAGCGCCTGCAGATCACCCACTGCGGTTCCCGGTTGCACGGGAAGAGTGAGCGAAGGGGGCCGGGTCGCAATTGTTTCAGTCTGCGAGAAGTAGGAGCTGTTTCCGACCGAGAGCACCCCGATAAACAGGGCAGCAGCCGCTGACATGGCCCACGCAGGGCGGAGCATTCGGCTATGGGTCCACCGCAAATACCAGCGGACCGGCGGGCGCGCCATTTCCTCGCGCAAGCGCGCCTGCAGGCGGGTATCGAAGTAGGTTGACGGCTCGGGAGCTTGCCACTCATCGAGCAGCACCATGGTTTTCTGAAAGTCGTGAAGCTGGGCGGAACAGGCTTCACAGGATGCGATGTGCTTTTCGACCTCCGGCGTGAAGGTTTCCATGCCAGCGGCCAGGTCCGGCAACATTTCGTGAATCTCTTTGCAGTCCATACTCCGTCTCTCTCTTGCTTTTACTTTCCCGAAACGAATTCCTTCAACTGTTCGCGCAACGTTTCGTAGGCGCGGAACAGCAACGACTTTGTTGCCGACTCGCTCAGTTTCATCACGGCGGCAATCTGTCGATAGTCCATTTGCTGGTACTTGTGCATCATGACGGCCAAACGCTGCCGTTCGGGCAGCGCATTGACCTTGCTGCGAATGGCCGCCAGCCGCTCCCGCTTGAGAATTTGCTCTTCGGCGGAAAGCGAAGCATCGGCCAGATCGGGAGTGGTACCAGTCTCCTGATCGGGTTCATCGAGGCGCACGGTTTTTTCCGGGCGCTCGTGACGAGTGTCGCGCGCATGGTTGACGGCCAGATTGGTGGCGATCCGATACAACCACGTGCTGAACTTGGCGCTCGGTTCATAAGTCGTACGCGAGCGGTAGACGCGCAGAAAAACCTCCTGCGCCAGTTCTTCGGCGGTGGCCGGATTGTGGCACAGGCGATACATGAAGCCTACCAGCGGCCGGCGATACTTCTGAACCAGGTAGGCGAAAGCAGATTCGTCGCCCGCTTTCACCCGCAGCATCACGTCGGCGTCGGAAGTGGGCTCGCCTGAGTTGGCTACGGCCAGGGGCGTGGAGGGCGACGGCCCGGCAAAATTCAACAGCCCACGGTCCATGGTCACGCTGAGATCGGCCACGCTGCTCACATCTGTGGAAACCCCATCGGATTCAGAAAGTTGCGCGCCGGCGGAATCCGGGTGCGGGGTGGAAGTAGTTTCCCGTGAATCACTTACGGGACGGGAGCCGGGTGTGTCAGAGGCGGGCATGAATGACGGTCGTAAGAAGAGGCTAACTGGCGCGGTTACGGCGGTCAAGAGGAACGAGATCGAAGCTTGGGTGGTTCGAAAACTACGCGATCAAGTTTGTCCCGAAGAGTCCCGTTCCTTTATCCCCCGGCAAACAAAAATGCGCTCGTCACTGACTGGCTGTCGACCTCGATGCTATGCTGCGTCAGTTTAGGTCGAACCTGGAGGTCTGGTCGCTAGAGCATGGGGCTGGTCTACGGCGCACGCGAGACACGCTCATACTGATCTATCCCGGCTACACGTCACCGGGCGCCTGGGTGCCAGTTCGCAACTGAGGGGGACTTGCATGGGGGCTGAATGGGAACGACTGTACCGGGAAGCCTTTCAGGAATTTGATGCAGAAAAGGTTCCCGAGCTTTGTGATTGCGCGCGGCGGGCCATCCACGACCGGCTCATCGAACTCTCGGCGCAGACAACTGCTGCGGGGAAAGAGCGCGAGCAACTCTTCGAGGCGCTCCGGCAGTTGCTCATTCATGAATACAAACGCCGCGCTCCGAACGGACACTCTTCGCTCGGCGAGAAGGTACCCTCAGGCGATGCACAGTTCCGCCGAAAAATCACAGTGCATTAAACTCGCAGTACAATAACCGAATTGCTTTCGCAGGACCCTGCCTGCCGTGGTTGAGCTTCGACGATGGAGGTCGACCCTATGAGAAAGACACTCGTTCTGCCCGCCGTCGTCGTTTTTCTGGCCATTGCTGCTGCGCTGATATTGCCGTCTCTGGCTGTGAGCGCTGCAACGGATGAAGGCGCGTGGCAGTCCGAACTCGCATCATGGAGAGCGAGGCGAGCGGCAAACCTGCAGGCGCCGGAGGGCTGGCTGTCGCTGATCGGCCTGGACTGGTTGCGGGAAGGCGACAACAGTTTCGGGTCCGATGCCGACAACCATATCCAGATCGCAGCAAAAATACCGGCTCACATAGGAGTGGTTCGTCTGGAGAAGGGCTTGCTGCGATTGCGGGCGCCAGCCGGCGGTTTTCCCGAAGGCTTTCTGGTGGATGGTCGTGCCGCGGCGGAACAGGTGCTCGGGGCGGATGATGGGGACCATCCCTCGAAGATGACGATCGGAACGCTGACGATGATCCTGATCCATCGCGATGACCGCTTTGCGCTGCGAATCAAGGACCTGCAGGCGCCGACCCGGGTGGGCTTTCACGGTTTACGATGGTATCCGCCAAACGCCGCGTATCGCATTCGAGCTCGATGGATCCCATACAACCCGCCCAAGGTGCTCGACATTCCTACCGTGCTAGGGACGACCACGGATCTTCCGGCACCGGGAGCGGTCGAGTTCACGATTGGCGGGCAGACGCTTCGACTGGAACCGGTGCTCGAGGAGCCGAAATCGACGGAACTATTCTTCATCATGCGGGACGCCACGAGTCAGACGAGCACGTATGGGGCCGGCCGCTTCTTGTATACGAGCCTTCCCGACCACGGCGTGGCCGAACCGGGTGAACTCTGGCTCGATTTCAATAAATTGGTCAATCCACCATGCGCATTCACGGCATACGCGACTTGTCCGCTGCCGCCGCCGCAGAATCGTTTGAGCATTGCGATTCCGGCAGGCGAGCGGAGATACCATGATTAGAATTTCTAACTTTAGCGAAGACTCTGCGGATTTAATCTGCGGCTGGACGTTTCAGGAGAAAGAGTTAGTCATAGAGGGGTATTCTGCAGGACTTGCGGGATGCAACGGTTTGCATCAGCTTGCCCAGGACCGCGCATCCCCATGAATAAAGAGTCTATTATCTGAGAGTTACAATGCGATTCCTGTGGCACCCAAGCTGCAGAGCTGTGGTTGGGGGTATTTGTATCTATGGGGAGACTTCAATCTGGCCTTTTGCTGTTTGAAACGCCAAAAGGGTTGGTGCGCATTGAACTTTCTTTTAAGGAGCGCGCGGCTCTGCTCTGGACGTTCCGTAACTTTCGCCGGCTCTCTCCCCGCCTGCTGAACTCGCGCGAAAACACGCTGATCCATACCCTCTACCGCACCCATGCGGGTGTCCTATCGCATTCGTACGACCCGGCGCTGGTGATTGGGGTGGTGGAAGATTTCGTGCCCTCGATGGAGATGGCTGCTCCAGAAATTGTTTCGGAGAAAATCGTTTCTGAGAAGAGCGTTGCTCAGATGAGTGTTGCGCAGAGAACCATTTCCCGTGAAGTCGTTGCTCAAGAGAGCGCACAAAAGGTCATTGCTGAGAAAATCGCCGCTCCGGCGAGTGCGAAAAAAGAACGAAAACGAAAACAGGCAGCGGAACATACGGAGTCCGCTCCGAATTCGCGACCAGTTTCTTCTTCACCCAGAGTGAACTGGTCCACAGTAATGTCCAGGCTTGCCACGGCGATCGGCGCATTGTCGCTCTGCATTGTTTCGGTGGTCGCATGGCATCGAATCGAAGCTGTGCCCGGCTCTCAGGCCCAAAGCCGACCTGAACTCGAGCAGGTCAGTTCGATCGCGCTGGCAAGCGCTCCAATCGCCGAGCCCGTTACCGTGGCCGCAGCCCGGCCGGCTCCGGCCGCCGAACTGGTTGCGGATCCTGATGCTCCGCTCAAGCCGACGAGGATCTTTGCGGGAATTCCCGCAGCGCCTGCTCCTGCAGTTGCTCCGCCTGCCGTAGCTATTTCGGCCGTTGCGGCACCGGCTGCTCCCGCTTCAACAGTGGCCATGAGTTCGAAGCAGACAACTCGCGTTCATACTGCTGTTTCAACTCGGACCCTCCCGCTCTCCGTCCAGGACAGCGAAATCCAGGCGACGAGGCCACCGTTGCGTTACGTCTACCCTGACTATTCTGATATTCAAGCGAGAGGAGTGGTCGCTCTGACAGCAGAGTTAGATTCGGAGGGCAAAGTGCGCAGTGTAAAAGTCATCACGGGCAACCGTGCGCTGGCTGCGGCCGCGATCCGCGCGGTTCGCCAATGGCGCTACCGGCCCTACATGAAAGATGGCCAGCCGGTCGCAACCGAAACCAACATCCTGATTTCATTTATCTCAAGCGATGCGATTTCGATGACCTTCCCGCCCAGCATCACGGCTATGCGGTAGCCGGAAACCAAAGTAACTAGAGCATTTCTCTTGATGGTGTAGAGAGACTCGCCCTCAGCGGCTAAAGCCGCAAATGCTTTGCAGGCTTTGCGGCACGACTGAAGTCGTGCCCTTCCCAACTCGATTCGAACTCTTCGGTAACTCGAGAACCGCTCTCATAGGCCGCGCAAAAGCCAATATCAGGAGTCGTTCCGTTCTGACACGGCAGGTTTTGACTCTCCGAAAACAATTTGGCGATTCGACTCATGTAATGAAGGTAGGATGCCGATCTCCTCATGTGTAAGAGGAAAGGAAGCATCTTATGGTCATTTCAATATCCAACTCGCCTTCGCCGGCATTCGACGCTGCGAACTCTTACTCGAATTCGGCCGCCCAACAAGTCCAGCAAACCGTGAACGATTCCGCGGACACGGTCCAATTAACCGTGGCGCAACAGGTCGCTCAACTTTATCAGCAGGGGCGGCAAGTCTCTCAGATCGCATTGAGTCTCAGTCTGACCGTTGACTCTGTGAATGCCTATCTGGGCATTACAAGCACCCAATAGAGGATGCATTCGTTCCTGGCGGCGACCACAACCAGAATTCTCGTCTCTCAGGATCGTTCACCCCTGTTGAAAAGGCTGCCGGCTAGAACGTTGCCACGGTTGACGGGGGTGCCTGTAAATGACTTGCTCAATATCGCTGATTTGTTCCGGGATTCGGGCACGCGGGCCTCGGGCGCAACGTCGAGCCGTAGTTGGCTGTTAAACCCTTCGCATCGCAACCGGCTATGAGGCGGCTCGAAATGCGATCCGTGCCAGGGGAACGACACGAGCGCCATGCTCCGGGTCAGAGACCAGCGTAAATTCCGCGGCACACTCCTCGCACAGCCAAAACAGCTCTGGTCCGTTTGCGGGCCTGCGTGGAGTTGCGCCTTCGGAAATGGGCTGAAGGTGTTTTTCGAAGTGGAACAGTCTGCCAGAATGCAGGAATCGGAAGGAAGCAGAGCAGGACGAATTGGAACACTTGGCAAGCATTCCCGTAATAGATCAGCCTTTCGGTTTCATTGTGATACGCGGACTGCCCGAGGCAAAGGTTACGGAAGTAATCCGGGACTATGACTGAGCAACGTGCACGCCGATGCAGGGAGTGCGGAGCGTTTGTGTGTTACGCGAATCTGGCCAATCGTTGCCGATGCATTCAAGCCGTTGGCGGAGAAAAATGAGGGCGTGATCGCGTCTGGTCTGGTCGCTTCCGTTCCCAGATGTTCCAAGAAGGTTGACGGGAATCGCTGCAACTGTTTGAATAGACAGCGTTGGGCGCTTAACTCAGCGGTAGAGTGCCATCCTCACACTTTTTCCCGATCCAATACTTTCAACAACTTAACTAGGCTACGGGGAACTGCCAAGTACTTGAAAATACGTGGTAGACGTGTGTCTGAGCGGGTGCCATTGCGGGTGCTTCGAAAAAGTGCGAAGTCGCACTCTGGAACCCTCGGGAACTCCCAGAATCGCTTCAGCGTGCCTCAAAAACGCGTCAAAGTACGACGCGGTAAGAGTCGCGCTCTGGACTTCTACGAGCACCCGCACAAACGCTAGTTTCACAGAAAGCAATCAGACAGACCCGCCCTCCATCAGCAGGCCGATTCTGCGCAGCCTCGGCTCGCAGGTAAGGCTCTGCCCCAGCCGATGTGTCCTAGCCCTGTTTAGGCTTTTGTGACCATCTAGAAACATGGCTGTGGTCGCGCTTCACCTTGGCGACCTCCCTCCAATTTGCCAGCCGACCGCCCTGCGATCCCTATGCCGCCCGCTCAAAGGCGAACAAATAGCGAATATGATAGGCTGTCCCCCGTGGACGAGGGGCGCAAGCGCGTGCTGCTGATCGCGGCGAGCATTCTTGCAGCTCGGAAGCTCGCACACTGGGACGGGCGTCCTTCCCCTGTGCTGGAGTCCGCCATCGCGGATGCGATCACAATTGCGGAGCGGATCATGGCAAGGATCGACAGCAGGTGGCCCGCGAAGCCGTAGCTCGTCGCAACTGTAAACGCAGACGATTCGAGACGCAGAGTGGTGCCGTCAGAGTAGAATACGGGGCACACTCCAAATTCTTACGTAGGAGCACTCGGTGCAGGTTAAGCACGGATACACATCGGACGGAAGCCGTCCAAGCGAATACGAATGCTCGCCGATGAATTGGGCAAGTTGGAAAATAGCGGTCGTCTTGTTTGGCGCAACTACCCGAATCCTCGAATCAATATAGATACGCAAAAGGGAGACCCGCTAGGCGTGTGGCGACTGAGCAAGGGCCTCTGCCTCCAAGCTGCGCGAATTGAACGAGGTCTGCAAAAGGCTGGACGTAAAGCCTCGCCAAGTCTCGATCTAAGACTTGGGGCGGTGGTCAGAGAGATGAGGCAGTTGGCTGACGACATGACCGACTTGGAGTCAGCCCTCCCTCTAGTAATCCAAAACCTTAGAAGCCCGTTGGAGCAGCAGGCTGGTCAGACACTACGAGAGCGCCTCGACCATCGCGCCGACGACTATGAGGACTGGTTACGTATGGCGAGCGAAAAAGTACCGCCCCGCTCAGATTCATTGTTTCGCGTCAATCGGGTGTGTCCAGTCCTGTATGTGAAGTGGGCCACTGGAGGCCGTTGCTTCTACAACGAAGTATGCCAACTGCTCGAACATATCAGACTCCCCGTTAAGAGCACGCAGTTGTCAAGAGAGGTCGCACAGTTCGAGAGAGGTTGTCCTTATTCGGCGGATCACATCCGAAGCGCCCTAGCCGCCGTACATTGCGGCAAGAGAACTTACAACGTGCTGCCGATCAACACGAGGCCAAGAGTGGAGTCACGCCCACTCTGACGCTTCTCGTTTGGCATGGCCATTAGCTTCTTTGCTAGGCCATGTCTTGTCTTTCGCCTGAGCTAAACGGGATTGTCGAAGGCCCCCTGTCTCCCGTCCCATCCCAATTCCTAACTATCAATTCTTGGCGCGTGAATCGGTGCCAGACTCAAAGAGAATTTTGACAGTCAGGAGCAAGTTAAGATGGGAACCGAACCAGAACGATTCGTAACAGCCGACGACGTGGCCGAGCACCTGAAGATCACGCGCCGTCAGGTGCTCGAAATGACGCGGAGGGGGCTACTCCCAGCATCTCCGCTGGGGGTGGGCGAGCATCGGAGAGTATGGCGTTACAAGCTCAGCGAAGTTGAAGCCGCCATAGCCTCGAATTTTCGCAAGCCTCCCGCGTCACACGACGACGAAGTTTTGGCTATAACGCCAGCCCGACGTACAATGCCAATCGGCAGTCCCCGTAGCCAACGGAGAAAATCCAATGGCTAAGGGGTGGTTTCGCAGGAAAAAGAGCAAACTGGTGTACTACTACTACAACGCGAACGGCGACGAGCGCTCGAAGGTTGTGGGGCTGCACACCATGACGGATGAGGAAGGATGGCTCAAGGTCGGCGAACTCGGTCTCGACAAGCTAGTCGCCAAGTCTGATCCCATCTTCATCACCTTTGGGGAACTTGCCGAGAAATATCTCGCCAACTACCCGTTCAACAAACAATCAACGAAGAAACATCACGAGCAAATCGTGAAGAACCTGCTCATCCCCAAATGGACGGACACGGAAGCGATCAATATTGATCCTCGGAAACTGAAGGCGTGGTTGCTTGGGTTCGATGTCGAATCGTCCACCCGTGGAAAGTATAAGACCGTGATGTCGGGAGTGTACTCGTGGGGGCAATGCGAAGGACTGATCCCTCGTGGGGAGGAGTTCAATCCGTGCCGTTACGTGAAGGGACGGGAGTTCTCACAGGTGACAGGCTATGAAGCTCTTGCTCTTGAAATCGACGACACGCTCAAGGTGCTGTCGGAGTTGAAACAACCCGAATATGAGATTGCGCTGCTCGTCGCAACTTGCGGGTTGCGGATAAGCGAGGCACTCGGGCTGAGATGGCGGAACGTCTTATGGGATCGCGGCTTGATCGCCATTCGGGAAACGTTCGTCCATTTCAACATGCAGGAGGGTGCTAAAACCAAGCTGTCCCGATCACGGGTGGAAGCTCCTCAACTGCTGCTCGACGCTCTTGCGGTTTGGAGGCAGAAAACGACGTATACGGAAGAAGAAGACTTCGTTTTTCCATCCGAAAAGCTGAACGGCGAGCAGCCCCGCAGCGCATCGCAACTGGTCGAAGACTATATTCGCCCTGCTGCGATAGCTGCGGGCGTTATCAGGGTCGAGAGCGGTGTCACCTACGACCGTGACGGCGAAGTTGTGAAGCGATTCGGCTTCCACAACCTCGGGCGTCATTCTCTGGCGACGTTCCTCATGGACGAGCAGGAGAATCCCGCCGTGGTTCAGGCGATCATGCGCCACGCCAAGATGGACATGACCCTCTACTACTCACACTCTCGGCGAAAAGCAAAGCGAGCCGCGCAAGAAAAGGTGCTTCAACGCCTGATTCCTGAGGAAATGCGGGTGCCAATGCGGGAGCCAGAGACGATTCAGTGAACGCGAAGTGGTTCGGGAACTTGTGTATAATGATGAACTTACCGCACTACAGTGGGCGCTTAACTCAGCGGTAGAGTGCCATCCTCACACGGTGGAAGTCACAGGTTCGAATCCTGTAGCGCCCACCAATCTCATCTGCTCACCGCACAGCCGCTTACGGGTGGCTGTGGTCTTTGATTACCGTCAAAATCCCAGCCCGACGTAAGGTCATTGAGTGGCCTAGAGCGTGTTAGCGATTCGGCATGAGTGTCTCGACCATGTGATCGGGTTCGATGAAGGTTCGTTGCGACGTTCTACAATAGGCGGCAGCAATGGGCTCCACATCAGAAACGATCCTCGATCACAACCAGCGTGTCTTCCTGTCGCGCGGCGCTCTGAAACATGTTGATCGGGCGCGCGGCCTGCGTGCGCACGGCATCTTCTCTGTTTCGGTCATTGTCCTGTCGTTAGCGATACTGCTGGCGCCGACCTTCGGTCAGGCCACGTCCTGGCAATACTTTCGCTTGGGAAACATGGACGACGTGCAGACACGGCCGATGGGCGGCACCGCGATGATGGGCGGCGGCAGCGATCTGGATGAGGCCTTTCGCTGGCTTTGTCAAAAGGGCAATGGCGGCGATTTCCTGGTGCTGCGCGCCAACGGCAGCGCCGACTACAACACCTACGTCAATGGATTGTGCAAGCTGAATTCGGTCGCCACGCTGATTCTTCCCGACCGAACCGCGGCGCAGGACCCGGCGGTCGCGGAGATTATCAGGAATGCGGAGGTGATCTTCATTTCCGGTGGCGATCAGGCCCATTATATTCGCGCCTGGAAAGACACGCCCGTTGAAGACGCGATCAATGCACATGTCGCGGCCGGCAAGCCCATCGGAGGTACCAGCGCCGGTCTGGCCGTGCAGGGCGAATTCGTTTATGGTGCACTGGGTGACGAACCCGATGGCAACGATCTGGCTTCCAGTGACGTTCTCCCCGACCCTTATTCCAAACGCGTGACGCTGGTTCGCGGCTTTCTGAAAATTCCTTACCTCGAAAACCTCCTGACCGATTCACACTTTGCCAGGCGTGACCGGATGGGCCGCACACTGGTGTTTTTGGCCCGGATCATGCGCGACGGATGGTCCAAGTCTCCACGCGAGGTGGCGGTCGACGAAAAATCCGCGGTACTGCTTGAGCCGGGCGGAAAAGGAACGGTGGTGGGAAGCGGGAAGGGCGCCTATTTTCTGCGTCCCACGTTGAAGCCGGACATTTGCAGAAAGGGCAAGCCCCTCACCTTCCGCAAAGTCAGCGTCTATCGCGTGCCAACCGGCGGCCATTTCGATCTGCCAAGTTGGAAGGGCGATGGGGGCGTGGCCTATTCGCTGTCTGTAATAAAAGGGAAGATCGAGAGCACGCAAGCCGGTGAATCCGTCTATTGAAATGGACTTCCAATATATCCAGTCTCTTGCGCACCGAAGGAAGTAACGACAGAAAAATTCTGCAATGCCGCACACCGTCACGGCGGTTTGACTTCAATCGCATCCTCTGCGACACTTGCGCCGCGTGAGAATTTCGGCCGCCCGCAATATGAATCAGGAACCCTGCCCCGCGTACCTCGGCCATCCATCTCACACGGCGCTTCCACGGTCTGTCTGGCGCAATACACCACCGACATCGCCGCGTCCAATCCTGTTGTTGGTTCCGGAGGAGCGCGCCACATCCAGTTCGGACTAAAAGTAATCTGGTGAGGGTGTGGTCCTACTTCTCGTCGAATTTCAGGCCTTGCCACGCACCGCGCCGTCGCGACCGATCAGGTAATCGTCGTTGGGGGCAGTAATCAGCAGGAAATCAATCTTCCTGGCTGCTCTTTCTCCCAGTCGCTGCACCGACCGCTCCTGGAGCACGGGTAGCGGCCTACTTTGCAACCCAAGGTTCGCGGCCACCTCATCATTGGGAAACTCGGAGATAATTACCGCATCGTTTCCCTTGGAACTTGCTCGACCCGAGTAAAGGAGAACTATGTCAACCCCCATAAAACTGGTTCCACTTGCAGGCAGTGAGCGCGCTCCGCTAAGTAACGCGAGAGAAATAGGTCCAGCTAACCCCAACGAGACAATTGAAGTAACGATTCGTTTGCGATCTCGAACAGGAAACACGCCCGTTGTTAATGCCGACGAATTTGCGAAGCCGATTGAAAAACGCGCGGTTTTGAGCCGCCAAGAATTCGAGCAACGTCACGGAGCGGATGCTGGCAGCATTGCTCGAATCGAATCCTTTGCCCGCAACAACAAGCTCACGGTTAAGGAAACAAGCGCGGCACGCCGTACAGTGATTCTCTCCGGGACTGTATCTGCAATGAATCAGGCATTTGGCGTTGAACTAAAGGAATACGAGCATCCGACCGGCAGGTATCGCGGACGCACGGGGCCAGTTCAACTGCCTGCGGATCTGCACGACGTGGTCGAAGGCGTCTTTGGCCTGGATAATCGTCCCCAAGCCAAGCCACATTTTCGCAGGCGGCGTGAGCGAACCGGCGCACGCGCCGCCGTTGCCGACCTGTCCTACACGCCATTACAAGTCGCCACTTTTTATGACTTCCCCGCCGGCGCAGACGGATCCGGCCAATGTATCGCGCTGATCGAATTGGGAGGTGGCTACAAGCCCGGTGATCTGACCACTTACTGGAGTCAGCTCAAATTGAGCAAGACACCGGCGGTATCGGCAGTCTCGGTAGGCAATGGCAGCAACAAGCCAACTGGGGACCCGAATGGGCCCGACGGTGAAGTGATGCTGGATATTGAAGTCTCCGGCGCTATCGCTCCCGGCGCGAAAATCGTGGCGTATTTTGCGGAGAACACGGATGCCGGCTTCCTGAACGCCATCACAACCGCGGTGCACGACAGCACCAATAATCCTTCCATCATATCGATCAGTTGGGGAGGGCCTGAATCCTCATGGACGCAGCAGGCGATGACCTCGATGGATGAGGCGTTTCAGGCTGCGGCCGCCATGGGCGTGACCGTTTGCGTGGCCGCTGGAGACGACGGCTCGACCGACGGTGTAACCGATGGACAGAACCACGTAGACTTCCCTGCCTCCAGTCCCAATGTCCTGGCATGTGGAGGTACACGATTGGTCAGCTCAAGCATTGCCATCACGAGTGAAACCGTGTGGAACGAGCTTGCCAATAACGAAGGTGCGACCGGAGGCGGCGTCAGCGACGTCTTCCCTCTACCCAGTTGGCAAAACGGTGTCGGTGTGCCGCCTTCCGCCAATCCAAGTCACAATGTCGGTCGAGGCGTTCCGGACGTGGCCGGGGACGCCGATCCCACTACCGGATATGTCACTCTAGTCGATGGACATTCCGATGTGATCGGGGGCACCAGCGCGGTCGCGCCTCTCTGGGCTGGATTGATCGCGCTCATAAACGAGCGCATGGGAAAGCCGGCTGGCTTTATCAACCCATTGCTCTATCAGAGCCCGGAGAAGGCGCCAGATTTCAATGACGTCACATCTGGCAACAATGGCGCTTATACAGCGGGTCCGGGATGGGATGCCTGTACCGGGCTCGGGTCGCCGATCGGGGCTCAGGTCGCAGCAGCGTTGGGTGCAAGACCGCGCAAGCCATGAAAATGGGCACTTAGCGGCGAAGGGTGGCATGCCGTCCTGCGTGCCGATGTCGCAGGCGGTCGGCAGCAGTACGACCTTGCCGGTGCAACTGACCAATAGTGGCGAGACGCCGCTCGACATCAGCAACATTTCGATCGGCGGGGCAGATGCGGGAGACTTCTCGCAGACGAATGACTGTCCGGCGATTTTGTCGGCGACGATGAGTTGTACGATCTCAGTCACGTTTGATCCGACGGCGAAGAAAGCGCGTACGGGAACGTTGATCGTCGCGGACAATGTGGCGGCCGGACAGAGCACGGTCGCGCTGACGGGGACCGGGCACTGAGAGGAGAAGAGGTTCTTTCTTTATTTCCGACGACGAATGCGTGGTCTTAGACGCGAGCGCTGCTGCCGTTGCCACGCAGCGTCTTCAACTCATTTTCCAACGTGATCGTGAGCTCTCGAACTCCGCGCCGGATTTCTTTGGACTCTACGGCGGCGAACCCTAACTGCAATCCCTCGCGCACCGCCGCGCCTTGACGATAGCGACTCAACGCTGTTACCTCTACCCCACGCGTCGCTGCCGCGGTCGCGACCGACTCGGCATTCAGGCCTCCGTGCAGCCATCCGGCGATCTGTAGTCCGGCCTCGACGCCCGAAATCTCCAGCAGTCCGCAGAGACTGTGCTGTGCGCAGTCCAATAAAACCGACAATCGCCGCGCATACGAACCGAGGTTGCAGCAGCTTCGCGAAACTGCGCCGACATTTGTGGAGTTACGGTAAGCCGGGCACTATCTGTGATATCATGCCGCCGCCTCACGGGTAACTTTTTAGCATGCTATCTGAAGGCGACCAACCCAGGTAACGGTACCTAATTCAATCAGGAGATAACTCCCATGAAACCGCTGTTTATAGCTTTTGTAACGCTCGCTGTTCTTTGTGTGGAAATGACGCTTGCTCAAAACGTCAGTGTGAATGGCAACTTCCAAGCTTTTGGCAGCGCCAGGCTGGTGGCGGGCGGCGTGCCGCCGGACACCATGGCGCTGGACTTGACGTCTAATTGCGGTGCGCAGGCGTACAGCAATACGTGTTACAACAACGCTCCATTCACATACTCAGGTGTCGACTTCCACTTCGGTCATCGCCCGCCGCTATCGAAGATTACCACTCTATCCACCGACTACAACTACGGGGGAGCGGACTGTGGCGGCGGGGCGCCACGTTTGGTAATCTCTACCACCGGCTCAGATAACTTTGAGGGATACTTGGGGCCGCCGCCAGAGTTTACCAATTGCTACTACGGCTGGCTGAACACGGGAAATCTGACCACAGACAGCTCGACCCGGTGGGTAGTCGATAACGGCAACACGTTAATGACCTGGTCGCAATTGGTGGCAAGCTATGGGACCGACACGCTCACCGATATCGAAATCGTCGTCGATAGTGGATGGATCACGCCGAGAGGCCAGGACATCACGATCGACAATTTCACGGTCGACAACAAGGTGATGCAAGCCAGTAACACCGTTTCGCATTGAGTTATGACTTCCCTTTTGTAATCGCGGTGCCGTGATGAGCAGGGTCGGAGCTCTCACTCACGGTACAGATGCGATTCCCTTGCACGGTAGTACGTCAAGGCGTCTGCCATGGGGCGCGGACGGAGTCTCTCATCCCTATCTGCTTGGCATCGCACTATTTCGATTTCATTACATACACGCCGTTCCAGCCGGAGTCGGGCGGTTCTTCCATGAATTCGAGGCAGCGCTGGAGGAGCACCTGGGTGGGACCGTCATTGGGATAGGCGGAGAGCAACTCACCGAATTTTCCGGCTGCCTCGCGCCAATTCTGGGTGCGATACACATCGAGCGCGGCATTGTACCGAGACAGCAATGTGGCGTAAGTTTGGCGTTCCGAGATTGGAGCCAGTAATTCGTAGATTACCACCGGCTGTTTCTTTCCCTTGACGCGGATGCGGTCGACTTCGCGCGCCACGAACTGAGGCGCCACCTGGTTGTAAGTGCTCTCGCTGATAATCACGCGGCTTCGATACTGTTTGGTCATACCCTCCAGGCGGGAGGCGAGATTGACGTTGTCGCCCATGACGGTCCATGCCAGGCGCTTGTCGGATCCCATGTTGCCGACGTTGACCGGGCCGGTATTGAGCCCGATGCCGATTGCGATGGGGCGGCGACCTTGCTCCTCCCATCGGCGGTTGAGTTGTTCGAGAGCTGCGGTCATCTCGAGCGCGCAGCGACACGCACATTCGGCGTGATCTTTCTGCGGATAGGGAGATCCCCAGAACGCCATGATGGCGTCGCCGATGTACTTATCCAATGTGCCGAGATTGCGAAACAGAATATCGGTCATGGCGGAGAGATATTGATTCAGCAGGTGGACGAGATCGTCGGGCGTCAA
The DNA here is from genome assembly GCA_049300475.1 of Terriglobales bacterium. Classification (GTDB taxonomy): domain Bacteria; phylum Acidobacteriota; class Terriglobia; order Terriglobales; family Acidobacteriaceae; genus Acidiflorens. The sequence goes on from JBAQJU010000049.1 coordinate 36,828, forward strand.
TCCCTCGGAGAGCGAGGTGAAATCGCGAATGTCGCTGAACATCACGGTCAGATCCTGGACGTCGCCTCCCGGACGAATGTACTTTTGCGGATCCTTTTCGATTAACGCAATCACTCCGGGCGAAAGGTATTGAGAGAACGTCTTGCGGATTTTCCGCTTCTCGCGCTCTTCGTGGATTACCCGGAAGCTGGTGATGGAGGCATACGATCCGACCAGCGTTGCCGCCGGGATCACGAAGCTGTACCAGCGTCCCCAGTGAACAAAACCGAAATAGACGAACCACAGGAATGCGCCGAGTGTTGCGATCGCGGTGAGCGTGGCAACCAGAGGGCGGGAGTGGCCGAACGACAGACCGAGCCCCAGGCCGAAGAGAACGATGAAGCCGATGTCGACGATTTCTTCGTTGAACCCACGGATCAGAAAGGTGCGGCCAGGCTCGGCGCTGTGCAGAAGATTATCGAGGATGTTGGCGTGGATCTCGACGCCCATGTAACCGGAACCCTGCTTCTCAAATGGCGTGTTGCGCAGATCGCCGATGCCGAGCGCGGTCCCGCCGACAAAAACAATTTTGTCGCGAAACGCGTCGGTGGGAACTTCGCCCTGAATCACATCGACCATCGAGTAATGAGGGTAAGAATGGTACGGCCCAACATAGTTGATCAGCGCCGTGGCATTCTGCCAGGGATGCAGTTCGTGATTGCCAAAATGAATGCGCTCGATTCCGTCGGCGGCGATGTAGGCCGCGATCTGCTGGTCGGGAATGTTTTCGTACTGCCGCAGAGCCTGTAACGCCAGCGATGGGAAGAAATCCTGGTCCTGATAGCGGATGATGAAAAGGGCACGGCGAATGGTTCCGTCGGCATCGGGAGCAATGTTGAAAAAACCATACGATGCGGCCGCTTCGGCGAGCTTGGGAAGATTGGCTTCCACGCCGGCGGCCACCGGTCCTCCGGCCTGAATCCAGGCCTGGCTGAGATCGAAGTCATGGCTGCCGGATTTAACTTTCAGGACCTGCGGGAAGGCTTTCGCCCATGCGATGTTGAAATAGGCCTCGGCCAGCTTGGGATCGGAGAATCTGGAACGCTCCGCGCTTAGAAAAAGATGGCCCAGGACCACGTTCCCCGCGTCTTTGAGGGCTGCGGCAAACTGAGCGTCGACGTCAGACTGCTGCTCAAGTTGCTGGATCTTATCTTGCAGAGCTTTATTCTGCAGATGCGGAGGCGGCGGCGAGGCTCCGATTTCGCTTTTCAACTTTGCCAGAACAGCCAGCGCCTCGCTGCTGGCTGCGGTGGGAAAGGTTACGTCGAAGGCGATCACACTGGCGCCGCTCCGTTTCAACTGGCGCACCAGAACAGCGTAGTTGCTGCGCGGCAGAGGATATGCGCCGATCGTTTGCAGAGTCTTATCGTCAATGCCAACAATGACGATGCGGGGGTCCGCTGCGCGCTTGCCACGCAGGGCAAAGCGGAGATCGAGTGTGCGCTGCTCTATCTGCTGGAGAAACAGAAAGCCGGCACGCTGGTTGCCGCCGATTCCGGAATAAGCGAAGAGCGCCAGGCCGACGGCCGTCGCCGCCAGCGCGATGGCAGCGTGGGTATGGTGCGAAAACCATCTGGCTGCAACTCTAAAAGGCACCCACATCCCCGCAATGTTCAGAATTGGCCGCTTGGATCAATTCGCCGGGCCGGGGGGAGAAGTGCCACGGCTCGGGGGAGTGCTACCACCCCGGGTCTCGGCGATTCCCAAGCCCACTCCAAGTCCGGCAGCCAAACCAATTCCGATCCAAACATTGCGCATGGTGTGGCCATGCTTGGCCACGCTCACAGGCTCGGGAACATTGGTGTCCTGCATGCTGGCCTCGAGCACGGGAGCCGGAGCGGAGGTGGCTTCGTATCCTCCGGGAGGAACATCGGGGCCGATGACGACCATCTGGCCCGCGGTGAGCGTGACGGTGTTGGTCGATCCGGCCGAGGCGTTGTCGCCTTTGAGAATTTTCGCCCCGGCCACTGGTGTGACCGCGACTTTACCCACGTAGCAGATCACTCTGGTCTGGTTGTTTTCAAAGCTGACGTAGAAATCGGTTCCAATCACGCCAATCACCGCGTTTGGAGTCTTGACTTCGTACTTGCCATCGGGCTTGGTGATCTTGACCACCTGGTTGCGCAGCTTGCCATAGTTGACTTCGATCGAAGTCTGCTGCGAAGCGGCATTGCTCTGCACCACTCTGAGTTCGCTGCTCGAGCCGAGACTAAGGATGGAACCGTCGGTAAGGCTGGCGCGCAAGCGTCCCTGAGTATCGGTTTTCAGCAGGTCATTCCAGTCGAGAGTGTCCTTGACCTTGACCGTCTGCGCATTTCGCGAAGCGGCGGGAATGAGCGCCTTCACCTGCCCGGCGGTTTGGTTATTGGCGGCCCAGACCGGCGTTGCACAGAGAAGCAGGGACAGCAAGATTGACAGCAGTGGCTTGAGCACGCTGAAACCCTCCAGATCTTCGATGTACCAGATCTTCGATGTAGCGGGAAACCCTAGCCGGATTATCCCAGAAAGGAGAGTGAAGTCAAGAATTGGATGCGGTGCGGCATTACTGGTGAGGGTTCCCCCGGGGCTCGGACCCAGGAACCTGTACAGGAGGCTGCGGAAAAAGTACTTGAGCACGCGAATTCCCACAGGCGCTCAAGCGCGAATCTATTTTCGGCGACTTGGCGACACGAGTGGAACTCGTGCCCTTCTCTTTCCTTAGGCTGTTAGAGTTTTTTCGCAGCCTGCTAGTGTCCTGAGTCTAATGTTCGCTTACAAAAGCGGGCGACGGAGTCGAGGATTTGGTCGGCCGACATGGTCCACACGAAGGGTTTGGGGTTCTGGTTGTGGATGCTCGATGAAGTGGCGGATAGCGTCCTCCGTGATTCTGGACGTCGGCATGCCTAACCTGAACGGTCTGGCGGCGACTCGCCAGTTGATGCAACAGGACGCGGGATACAAGATCATCGTGCTCACCATTACCGATGTGGATCAGGTGATTCGCGAGGCTCTGGACGCCGGGGCCAGAGGGTTCGTGCTGAAATCGGACGCCGCGCGGGATCTGGTGGCGGCGGTCGAAGCTTTGCAGCGCAACCGGATGTTCTTTACGTCGCGCGTCAACGAGATGGTGCTGGCGGGATTTCTCGATAAGGGGACTACCGCCGCCCGCGGCGAGGCTCCGAAGATGCCAACCTTAACCGCCCGGGAGCACGAGGTGATTCAACTACTGGCGGAGGGCAAAAGCTCAAAGGAAGTGGCCTGCCTGCTGAACCTCAGTACCAAGACTGCGGAAACACCTCGCAGCAACATCACGCGAAAGCTTGGCTTTCACTCGATCCGCGACCTGGTCGTATATGCAATTCAGAATAACATCATTCAGGTGCAGACCTCGCAGCTAAGTCCGCCGCCGGAACCGACCTCGGTAGCTCAGTGAAGAAAGGAATCAATTCGCTGCGCCCGGATTCAGGCCCAGCATTCAGGCAATGATCAGATGACTGGCCTACGGCCCTGAATGACCCGGATCAGGATCACTATGATGGCCAATACCAGTAAGACGTGGATAAAACCGCCCAGGGTATAGGAGCTGACCAACCCGAGGGCCCACAGAATCAGAAGTATCACAGCGATCGTCCAAAGCATTGAATAACCTCCGATTTACTCTATAGTCCGGGCTAAACAGCGATCCGATTAGTGGACGACTTAGCCGTTCGTGCCGGTTGCGTCAAGATCCGCGGATGAAAATTGCTGTCTGACCCTTCCACCGAATACGTGGACCTTGTCGGCGATGACGCTACGCGTCTGTTCGCCGCTGGCCGGGGCGAATATCACACCGAGAGCGAGGCCGATTCCGACTCCAGCAGCCAGGCTGAGGGCGTTGCCCACAATCTGGTTATCATCTCCGCGAATCGCTTTGGAGGCTTTGCTCACCCTGTCGGTCGCGGTCTCATACTTGTCCTGCGCGAAGTCGCGCAAATCACTGAGATTTCCTGCCGCTCGATCGCGGATTTTCCTGGTGGACTGGTCGGATTGTTCAAGCAGATAAAGACCGGTACCGAGCAGCAGCTTCAGAAAGTTATTCATAGATTTCTGTCCTTTCAATGGCACGGTTGAAGATCCGTGCTTATCTCACAATTTTAGACCAACAATGTTCGAAAACGTCAGACCGTACCGCGGCGGCCCGTGACGAGGTTGAAGATAAGTGTGATAACAGCCAGAACCAGCAAAATGTGGATCAACCCGCCGAAAGTGATGGAACTCGCCATCCCCAGTAACCATAAAATCAGGAGAAGAACAAAGATCGTCCAAAGCATGCGCACTCCAATCCAAGGCAGAAGAAGTCTCGCCCCGCTTGCAGTCAGAGCTTAACACCTGCGACGGTTCTCGCCATCGGGTCCAGGCTGTATAGGCTATCAATAGTTTCACTATTCGTCCTGGTACGCAATTCGTGGGCGCAATCTCTGTGCGCAATCCGTCGAACGTACTCCACGCGTCGTGGAAGCAGAACGACTCGCGACAGTTTTCTTGCCAAGCGCGTAGAGGCTCAACAGGATGGTGCGCACGGGCGTACGCCACTACTCTACTCTCAGCCTGGATGCAGGTTACGCATCGCATGACACAATCACGGCCCATCTCGGGCGCAGAAAGGGGTTATCCGTGGAATCGAAACACAGATCCAGACAAATAGCTATTGTGGCTATCGGTGCCATCGTCTTGATGCTTACCAGCATAAGTTGGGCCGCTGATATCAAGGACGAATCCGATATCGCCAAGCGCATCGATACCTCGGCGAACGTTCTCAAGGAAATCATGGGAACTCCCGACAAGGCAATACCGGACAAAATCATGAGCGATGCCACGTGCATTGCGGTTATACCTTCGGTGGTCAAGATTGCCATCGGTTTTGGCGGAAGCCATGGAAAAGGAGTGGCGACGTGCAAAACGGCAAACGGTTGGAGCGCTCCGGCACCCATCACGATTACCGGGGGCAGCTGGGGACTTCAGTTGGGCGGCGAGGCAACTGACTTTGTGCTGCTTGTCATGAATCAAAAAGGAATGGACCATCTACTGGCCAGTAAGTTCAAACTTGGCGCCGACGCTTCGGCTGCGGCTGGCCCGGTAGGCCGCGACACGGGTGCGGATACGGACTGGAAAATGAGGTCGGAGGTATTGACCTACTCCCGGTCCCGAGGCGTATTCGCTGGCGTGGACCTGAATGGTGCGGCGATTACCCAAGACAAAGATTCCACTCGCATCCTGTATGGAAGGATGGTCCCCTTTAATCGCATTTTGTCAGGAAAGGTAACACCTCTTGCGGCCCGGTGGGAGAGACATCACCGACCGGTTGCGGCTGAAAGGTGATTTTCAAGTATCTGACGCCCACTTTACGAATGACAAGATTCAGAAGGATGTTGACGACCTGAGTCTTCGCGGTCAGGGTAAGGCAACACTGGCGAAAGCGGGTGTTCACAATAAAGTTCCCTCCAATCTTCAAGGCATGTTTAATTTGAAAGAGGGTGTCCTGTCGTTTTCTGATCTTCACTTTCAGGTACCGGGGGCAAACGTCGAGATGACGGGTGAATACGGTTTGGGTGGAAAGAC
>JBAQJU010000050.1:0-66810 GCA_049300475.1 Terriglobales bacterium
GATCCCAACCCCGCCAAATCAGCGGATTCCTCGTATTCGCCCCGATAGCAGGGAAAGACAATCGGCGTGTCACGAAATGATTTGAGAATCTGGCCGAGTCGAAGTGTGCCCGACTTCCTTACCTCCCGAACTCGATCGAGGTCAACCGTGAAAGGGATCTGTTCGCCTACTTCCCCGGATTGATAGATGATTTCTCCTTCCGGGCCCACAATGATGGATCGTCCATTGCCCAGTTGACCGGCGCAATTTACGTCGACGAAATAGCACTGGTTTGTAATGGCGCTGGCCTGGGCGATAATCAGTTCCTGCGCCCGGTCGATAGTTCCCGTCATGGTCGGGTGAATGATGATTTCGGCGCCCTTCCATACCAGCGCCCGTGTCGTCTCCGGAATCCACCCGTCATAACAGATTGAAATTCCAAAGCGACCAACCCCCGGAACATCGAATACCACAAACTCGGTGCCATTTTTCACTCCTTTTTCATAGGGAAGAAACGGATACATCTTGCGATATCGCGCGACAACTTCGCCAGTCCGACTGATTACCGGCGCGGTGTTGAATATATCGTCGCCCACCCGTTCGTAAATTGATCCCGGAATCAGCCAGACATTATTCTTCTTGGCCAAAGCTTGATATCGGGCTTCGGTGGGTCCCGGCATCGGCTCGGCAAAACTCAACCCCGGTCCAAATGAGCAAAGCTCCGGAAAAACCACCATGCTAACCCAAGGAAATCTCGCCAGCACCCGTGCAGTTTCCTTTTCCAAACGGTCGCGGTTATCGCCAAAAGGCAAGTCCACCTGTAATGCTGCAATCGAGAACGATGACATGTTTCGAACTCCGATGACGAAAACACAACTACAACCCGAACACGTTTCGCAGGCTATGGAATCGCAGGTACAGCCTGCGCATCCGGCATACTGTCGACAGCTTCGTGATCCAAAACCCAGGCCGGAATCGCCGAAGCAACAGTGGCCACAGCCAACTGCACGACCGCTGCCAACTTGACTTCACCTTAAGTGATAGTACGTCATGTATTTTTCCTACACTTTCTGTTTATAGCAGTAGGCAGACTACGAATTCGGGTGCTGTTTAGAATTTTTCCAAGTCACGCACTTCACCTGTCACTGTTTTCAGCGCCCCGCGCTGCCGTCCGACTTCGAGCTGGCTTTTGTATTGAGTTCCTGCAAACTGACCTCAACTCTGGCGACATCGCCGGCATATCGATCGGGATCCGCTCGAAGGAGCTTCCGATACAGGCCTAGAGCCTCGTTGTAGTCGGCGCGTGATTCTTCAATCCGGTTCTGGCCTTGATACAGGAACGCCAGATTGTTCAACGTGCCCGCCAAATATCTGGAATATGTATCCGGATCTTGTTCGGTAAGCTGCCTGTAAAACTTCAACGCCTCTTCATAATGCTGGCGAGCGTCCTCCGTCCGCTTCTCTGCCCCGTCGAGAACTCCCAGGTCGTTCAACGTCATCGCCAGGTACGGGAGGTATGCAACCGCGTTCTGCCGCGCCAACTGGCGGCGGATTTCCAACGCTTCCTCATAGTGCCGCCGCGCCTCGTCCATCCGCTTTTCGTCTCTCTCTGTGACCGCCAGACCATTTAGGACCTCGGCAACATCGGGCCGGTATTGGTCGGGATTCTGTTGCGCCAGTTGGCGGTAAATCTCCAAAGCACCGTCGAAGTGCAGCAACGCTTTGTCGTTCTCCTTTTCGCTTCGCTCAAGATATGCCAAGTTCATCAGCGCCTGCGCGCGGTCTCCTGGATATGGATCAAGATTCTGAACGGCCAACCGCGAATGGATCCGCAAACCTTCCTCATAATAGCGGCGTGCTTCGTCCACCTTGTTCTGTGTGCGCGCCAGGTTCGCGAGGTTATTCAGCGTCACAGCCATATCAGGAAGGTAGGTGTCAGGGTTCTTCTGCGCCAGTGCTCGACGCATCGCCAGAGCCTGTTCCAGGTGACGGCGCGCCTCCTCCATCCTCTGTTCGGGAGTAAAGTTCTCCAGGTCGCGCCGCGACATGGTCGTATCGGGGTCCATCAGCGCCGCACCCAGCGCGTCATGGGCAAAGATATTTTCGTCGGTCACTGCCAGCGAGTGCGTCCAGAGATCGTATTCGTTACCCCAGTAGCTCATCTGACGATGCGTAACCAGGCTGAGAGCGATCAGCACACCCACCGCCGGAACCACCCGCCATGTCCGCGGGACGTTTTGAACCCGCAGCCAATCGCCCAGACCCCAGGCAATGATGACGAAGATTCCAATCAGTGGAAGGTACGCATAGCGATCCGCCATGGCGGCATCGCCCACCTGCACCAGACCAATGACTGGAACCAGCATACCCAAAAACCACAACCACCCCACCGGCAAGTATCGATGGCACCGAAAAATAATAACCAGCGCTGTAATGCAGCTCAAAACCAGCCCGGATAAAACCCATTGCCAAGCCGGCAGACCGGCCGCCGCATGAGGATAGGCAATCGCCAGCCGTGCGGGCCAGAGCATCTTCCACAAATACAGCGCATAGGAGACGATGGCATTCTCAATTCGCGCGGCAACGGAAAACTGATATAGCGTTCGCACCGCGTATCCCCCGCGCTGCGCCTTCATGGTTACGAAAGCGCTAGCTGCCGACATCGCGAGCAGCGGCATTTTCTCCAGCAGCAGCTTTGATACCGGCAACTGCGGCGCCCGCACCATCGAGGGCGGGCTTGCGGGAGTTCTGCCTAACGGCCAATAGTCCAGCAGGAGCAGAACAAAGGGCAGCGTAATCACCATCGGTTTGGCCATTAAGCCCAGGGCGAACAACGCAACCACCAACAGGTATCGCCGCCAGTGCGGCTTTTGCGCGTACCAGCCATAGGCGCCGATAGCCGCCAGGAAGAAAAATGTGCTGAGCACGTTCTTGCGCTCCGCCACCCATGCGACCGACTCGACGTTGATGGGATGCCACGCGAATAGCGCCGCTACCATCAGACTCGATCCCACCCGCCCGGTCAGCCACTGCAACACCAGAAATAAGAGAACGACATTCAGGGCATGGATCAGCACACTGTCAAGATGATGGCCCGCGGGATTCAGGGCAAAAAGCTGGTAGTCAAACGCATGCGAAAGCCATGTGAGCGGATGCCAATTCGCTGCCGTGAACGCCGTGAACGCCCACTTGATCGTGCTCCAGCTCAGACCACCGTGCACGTGCAGATTCGAAGTGACGTAATCGGTGTCATCCAGAACCACAAACGGATACCCAATCACCGGAATGTAGAGCGCGACCGTCGCTGCCGCCAGCAAAACGCAGAGAACGATATTCAGATTCGTGCCGCTGAGGAATGGTCCGCTCTTCGGAACAGCTCTCGGGTTCGGCGCCCTGCGGCGCTGGGCAAGTGTTTTCGGGACAGCGCGGGAGCGGCTCATTTCGTCTACTCGATTGTACATAGCCGACGATGCCCCACCCCGATTCGCACCTCCTCAAGTTCCCAGTGGCGGCTTGCGATTAGCGTGCATGAGCGGCGAGCGCTGGACCCAGTTCGCCGGCCGTCTTCTTGACGTGATTCTGGGCCTTCGCTTACGATGAAAAGCAGTCGATTTAGCAGGTTTTCTGCGGTACTGTCTCTAACGCGGAAGAGTTACGGAAACCTAGCAACCTGCCGATAGAAAGCGCCCTTAGCTCAGTTGGATAGAGCGTCTGGCTACGAACCAGAAGGTCGGGAGTTCGAATCTCTCAGGGCGCACCAGTTTTCAATGACTTAGGCTTCCATGGGCGATTCCCTTCCTAACCGCAGAACCTAACCGAACAGGAGTGGCCATCCTTGTTTCCTTGTGCTTAAGTGTCTGCTGTGATCTACTTTTTGTGTTATGGCTGCTGATGGCCAGTTCGTAGCGCGATTGTCCTCGATCGGGTTTACTGTCTCATCCAGAAAGAAAATCGTGGGCGATGTGATCCTCGATTAAGGCGATGAATTTTGCGGATGAGCCCACCAGAAGCGCCAAGATACAATGTTAAGGCTTTGTAAATCAATACTTTGCGTGTAACTAATTGGGGATCAATATTTTTTGCGAGGAAATTTCCGCTAAACCAATGATTCCAATAGACCGGATATGGGGGGTACCCCCATCGACATGTGCGGAACACCGTAAAAATCCGCCTATTATTAACCAAGTCTGCAAGCACAGAAGTCGCTTGCTCGCGGCTCGAAGCTCGTAACTCGAGGCTCAAATGAAATTCGGCGTCATCATCTTCCCCGGTTCCAACTGCGATCACGATGCCTTCTGGACCATCCAGCAAGTTGCCCGGCAGCCCGTGACTTTTCTCTGGCACGACTCCGAGGACCTGCAGAATTGCGACGCCATTATCGTCCCGGGAGGCTTCGCCTATGGCGACTACCTTCGCACCGGTGCCATCGCCAAGTTTTCCCCCGTCATGCAGTCGGTTCGCAAGTTCGCTGATGGAGGAGGCCTGGTGCTCGGCATCTGCAACGGCTTTCAGATTTTGTGCGAGGCTGGCCTGTTGCCCGGAGCTCTCATGCGCAACATCGGTCTGAAATATGTCTGCAAGCCGGTGCACGTGCGAGTGGAAAATAATCAGATGCCTTTCACCAACGCCTGCAAAAAGCGCGAAGTCCTGACCATCCCCATCGGACACATGGAAGGCAATTATTTTTGCGATGAAGCGACCTTGGCCGAACTGAAGCGCGATGATCGGATCGTCTTCCGCTACGCGAATCCTCAGGGAGAGATCACCGAAGAGGCGAATCCCAACGGATCGCTCGAAAACATCGCCGGCATCTGCAGCCCGGGCCGCAACGTCCTGGGAATGATGCCCCACCCCGAACGTGCCGCCGAGCCGGAACTGGGCGGCGTAGACGGAGTCAAGATTTTCGAGTCGTTAGTGGGTGCGATAGCGGCGAAGTAAGTTCCAGTCCAAGCCATTGTGCCAACCTTACTTCTGATCACCGCCTCCTCACCTGAGATCCAGAAGGTAAGGCGCTCCCGCGTTCTCAACTTTCAGCAGATCACCATGCCATATCTGGCCGCCTGCGTCCCTTCGCATTGGACAGTGTCCCATGTCGATGAGGCAGTCGAGCCAGTCGATTTCCGAGTGCAACCCGACCTGGTCGCGATTACTTTTCATACTCCGAGTGCGCCTCACGTCTATGCCATGGCAGACCGCTTCCGCCGACGTGGAATTCCCGTGGTGTTGGGTGGACCACATGTCACGCTCATGCCGGAGGAAGCACAGGCGCACGCGGACGTAATTTTCATCGGCGAGGCTGAATCTGACTGGCCGCAATTTTTGCGCGACTTTGAGGCTGGCCGACATCGCCAAAGGTATTTTGCGGCGACCGCTCCGACGCTGGAGCATGCTCCGATGGCTCGCAAGGAACTGTTTCATCGCCGGGATCATGTTGGAGGCGTTCTCTTTGCAACGCGCGGCTGCCCATACCGTTGCGATTTCTGCACTCTGGCTGTCATGTATCAGAGCCAGGTCCGCCAGCGCCCCGTGGATGTTGTCGCGCGCGAGTACGCCTCGTTTCCCGGCAAGGTCATCATCCTCTGGGACGACAACATAGCGAGCGACATGGACTATGCCAAGACTTTGTTCAAAGCGCTCGCTCCCCATCGCAAGTGGTGGAGCAGCCAGGCAAGCATCCATGCGGGTAAGGATGACGAGTTCCTCGACTTGGCAGCGCGCAGCGGCTGCAAGCAACTGTTCATCGGACTGGAGTCCATCTCGCAAGGCAGCTTGAATCAGGTGCAGAAGCGCTTCAATCGAGTATCCGATTACGCGAGTGCGATTGCGCGCATCCATGCCCACGGCATAGCGGTGCAGGCGGGCATTGTCTTCGGTTTCGACAATGACGAGCGAGCAATTTTCCGCGAAACGCTCGACTTCCTCGAGGCGGCTGGAGTACAGAACGCGACCTTCAACATTCTCATTCCCTTTCCAGGAACGCGGTTGTATGAACGTCTCGAAGCGGAGGGCCGTATCCTGACGCGCGATTGGAGCAAGTACAACGGCCGCGCCGACGTGGTCTTCCAGCCCAAACAGATGAGCCCGGCGGAACTACTGGCTGGATACCAGTATGCCAATCGGCGTTTCTATTCCTTGCGAAGCATAAGCCGGCGCTTATCACGATCGCCGGTTGGTTGGCCGTGGGCCTTGCCTTTAAATCTTGCCTATGCAGTCGCGTGGTCGACAACCGGAAGAGATTGAGACGCGCGTTAGAACACCCAGGTTTTGATTTTCCTGAAACCTGACACCTGAACCCCTGACACCTGCTCTAATACGCCCAGCGCAGCAGCGTGGTCCCAACTGTAAATCCAGCGCCCACCGCCGCAAGTAGCACAAGACTTCCCTTCTTGAGCTTGCCTTCTTCGATTGCGGTATGCATCGCCAGAGGAATGGTCGCTCCCGTTGTATTGCCGTAACGGTCGATGTTAATGATCACTTTTTCGGGCGGAAGCTTCAGCCGGTCAGCAGTCGCTTTGATGATCCGTAGATTGGCCTGATGCGGAATCATCAGGTCAATCTCGTCTCCCGTAAGGCCGTTGCGCTTCAGGATCTCAACGCATGCCTCGGACATCTTGCGCACCGCGAACTTGAAGACTGCGGCTCCGTCCTGATGAACGTAGTGCATCTTCTTGTCCACGGTTTCATGGGAAGAAGGATTGAGGCTTCCTCCGCCAGGCATGTAAAGCGAGCAACCGCCCGAACCGTCCACTTCGTGCATGAAGTCGATCAAGCCAGGCGAATCGTCGCCATCTACAGCTTCCAGAATGACCGCTCCCGCGCCGTCGCCGAAGAGCACGCAGGTTGCGCGATCGGTGTAATCGATGATCGACGACATCACGTCCGCGCCGATCACCATCACTTTCTTATGCGCGCCAGTGGCGACGAATTGCGCGCCCACTTGCAGCGCATAGACGAACTGCGAGCATCCCGCCTGCAGATCGAAACCCCAGACTTTGGTCGCGCCGATCTTGTCCTGCACGAGACAGGCAGTAGCCGGAAACATCATGTCCGGAGTAACCGTCGCGACGATGATGGCATCGAGGTCGCTCGCCTCAATCCCACGGTGCGCGAGCGCGCGTCTGGCAGCTTCGGCGGCAAGATCGCTTGTGGCAACTCCCTTGTCAACAATATGCCGTTCCTTGATGCCGACTCGGCTCATGATCCATTCGTCGTTGGTGTCGACCATCTTCTCAAGGTCGGCGTTCGTAAGAAGGCGAGGTGGAACGTAGACACCGAGAGCGCTGATCTTCACGCGCTGTAGCTTGCTCAATGAGATCTCCTGGGTAAAAGTGAAACAGTTATTTTGAACGATGAGGGCAAGAATGTCTAACCCGAGTTGCCGGTCGGACGATGTCGAGGCGAACGAGATCCTTCGCTTTGCTCAGGATGACAAGGGTTCATTGTGCTCAGGATGACAAGGGTTTCGCTGCGCTCCGGATGACGAGGGTCGTGGATGGCGGGTGTCTGCGCCGAGATTGCCGGAGGGGCACGGGCCGGACAGCCAGCGGGTCGCCAGCGCTGGCTGTTAACGTGATGGCGCTCACAGACGGTTGTGAAGCGGCAACGCTATCGTACCGTGAGGCGTTCAGCCCTACTAGAAAGGCTTGCTCGATGACGACTACCCTCCAACCCACATCCACCACGCGCGTATTGAATTCCAACCTGGCGCACAAGATTATGAGCGCCGACGAGGCAGCGGCGCTGATTCATTCCGGCGATCAAATCGGAATGAGCGGCTTCACCGGTTCTGGCTATCCCAAGGCGGTGCCAATGGAGCTGGCGCGCCGGATCGCCGATGCCAACTTTCGCGGCGAGAAGTTTCAAGTCAGTGTATTCACCGGCGCATCCACCGGTCCGGAACTGGATGGAGCGTTGGCGATGGCGGGCGGCATTCATCTGCGCCTCCCGTATCAATCCGACCCCGAAACCCGCAAGCGCATCAATGCCGGCGAAATGGAATACATGGATATCCACCTCAGCCATGTTGCGCAGTTTGTGGAGTATGGATTTCTCGGCAAGATGGACGTCGCGCTCATCGAAGTCACCGCGGTGCTGGAGGATGGACGGCTTATTCCCAGTTCGTCGATCGGCAACAACAAGACCTGGATCGATCAGGCGGAGCGGGTAATCCTTGAGGTTAACTCGTGGCAGCCGGCTGCGCTTGAGGGCATGCACGACATCTACTATGGTCTGAAACCACCGCCCAATCGCGGCCCGATTCCGCTCGTGAGCACGGGCCAACGCATCGGCACGCCGTACCTGGAACTTCCGCCCGAGAAGGTCGTGGCCATCGTGCTTACAGATGCTCCTGACCGCAACAGCGCGTTCAAAGCGCCCGACAAAGCTTCGAAGCAAATCGCCGGCCACATCCTGGAATTCCTCAGCTGGGAAGTAAAGAAGGGCCGCATGCCCGAAAATCTGCTCCCGCTGCAATCCGGTGTGGGCAACATTGCGAACGCGGTTCTGTTTGGGCTGGAGGAAGGTCCGTTTGAAAACCTGACTTCGTATACCGAGGTTATTCAGGACGGCATGATTCGTCTGCTGAAGTCCGGCAAGATGACGTGCGCTTCGGCCACGGCATTCTCGCTCAGTCCGGATGGAATGACCGAAGTGAACGCCGACATGGCCAGCTATCGCGAACGTATCATAATGCGTCCGCAGGAGATCTCGAACCATCCCGAGATCATTCGCCGCCTCGGCGTCATCGCCATGAATGCCATGATCGAAGCCGACATCTACGGCAACGTCAATTCGACGCACGTGATGGGATCGCGCATCCAGAACGGCATTGGCGGTTCCGGCGACTTTGCGCGCAATGGATACCTGTCGATCTTCATGGCTCCGTCGGTCGCGCAGAAAGGGACGATCTCGACGATTGTGCCCATGGTGTCGCACGTCGACCACACCGAGCACGATGTGCAGGTCGTGGTCACCGAACAGGGATTGGCCGATCTGCGTGGCCTGTCTCCGCGCCAGCGCGCCCATCTGATCATCGAGAAGTGTTCCAGTCCCGAATACAAACCGCTGCTTCTGGATTACCTGAGCCGGGCAGAGAGGCTATCGTATGGCAAACATACGCCGCACCTGTTGACCGAATCGCTGGGCTGGCATAACCGCTATCTGCGCACCGGGAACATGCGGCTGCGGGAGGAGAACTGACGGGGGGAGGCGCGGCAAGCCGCGTCTCTACGCAAAAATGTCGGTTCTACATTACCGATGAGCGTCGCCGCGCTAGCGCATGCGCCCGGCCAGCGGACCGATTACCGGCAGTTCGAAGCGTTCGCCTTGCCAGGCCTTAATGGAGAGCACGATCCACACGAAGAGCATGGCCAGTGACGCCAGGATGCCGAACAGCAACAGGACCATGGCTGCGGCGACGTTCGACAGGAGGAGCCCAAAGATCGTCAAAACAATGAATACTCCCCAGACCAATATGCTTTGCCAGGCATGAAAACGCACGAAGCGATGGCTGCGAAACGCGGGGAGAAATAACAGTACGGCGGCTGGAACGAAGGTGAGATAAGCGAGGACAGCAACCCCGCAATCGCCTGGAGGGAGCGACTTCATCGACCGTCCACAGGCGGGACAGAAGGCAGCGCTGGCCGGCATGGCCGTCTCGCAGCGCGGACACGTCAAAGAAGCCTCGGGCGGACTCGGGGCGCTAGACAATTCGCCGTCCATTATTCTTCTTTCGGGAGTCGTCTCTGCGGGAGTCTTCTTTACGAGAGTCGATGCTTCGGGACCCGGCCTTCCGAATTTCGCCTTTTCGGCAGTCGTCACAAACACCATAAATCTGAAAGGTATGGCGAGTGGTCAGGTAGTGGTGCTGGCGGCCGATCTCCTGCTCGATCTCTCCGACCTCGGGAGAGAAAAACTCGACCGATGCGCCACATTCCGTGCACACCATGTGGTGATGGCTGCGGCGGTTGTACTGGTGCTCGAAGCGCGCAATACCGTCATGGAAAGCAACCTCGCTGGCCAGTCCGCAATCAGCCAGAAGTTTCAGCGTCCGGTAGACGGTGGTAAACCCGATGCCTGCGTCTTTTCTCTTGACCAGGCGGTGCAGTTCATCGGTCGAGAGATGCTCGCGAGTTTCGAGAAACGTGCGCAGAATCGTGTTGCGCTGCCCGGTCTGCTTCAAGCCTACGCGGCGAAGGTGCTGCAGGAAAATGGCCTCGGCTTCGCGGATGCTCTCGCGCGAGATGCTGGGCTGATCGTCTATGCGTTTCTGTAGCATGTAGCAAGCGGGCAGATTAACCTTCCTATCTGCGATTGGAAACAATGATACTGGGGGAGATCAGGTTACGCCAATCCGCCAGGGGTCCGCCGTCGCGGGACTGTCCTTGATTCTCGATCGCCGCCGGAGGGCGAAACGCCCCGGGACAGCCGGCAAGATACCGAGCGCTCCGCTGGCCACGGGAAAGCCGTGTGCCGTCAAGCGGCGACTCTGGGTCAACGGTCGGAGACAGTTGTCACTAATCCAGCCCGCCCCTACAATCAACAAACCATGTCGGTCGCCGCGCCACTCCCTGAGGTCCGCTCAAAAAATTGGCTGGGCCGGATCATTTTCTTCGTGTTCCTGCTTTTGCTGCTCACCGTTCTAGGAGCGGTGACATGGGGCTGGTGGGTCGCGCACTCGGCGCTGCCGCAACTGGATGGGACGATTGTGGCGCCCGGGCTTTCCGCGAAGGTGCGGGTGGTGCGCGATGAGCAAGGCGTTCCGACGATTGAGGCCGCCGCACTAGAAGATTTGTTCTTTGCGCAGGGCTATGTAACGGCGCAGGACCGGCTGTGGCAGATGGATGTCATGCGCCGCGCCGCCGCCGGCGAACTCTCCGAAATCATCGGCGAAGACACGTTGAAGATGGATCGCGAGCAGCGGATTCTTGGCCTGCGCGTCGTGGCCGAAGCCGCCGCGAAAAACATTTCCGCACGCGACCGCGCCTATTTTGACGCGTACACGCGGGGCGTGAATGCGTTCATCGAATCGCATCGCGATCATCTGCCGCTCGAATTCTGGCTGTTGAAGTACCAGCCGCGTCCCTGGACGGTCACCGATTCCCTTCTGGTCGGAGCGCGCATGGTGCAGGACCTGAATCACTACAGCTACGCGCGGGCGCTGACGCGGGAAAAAGTGCTGGCCAAGATCGGCCCGGAACTTACCGCCGATCTATACGTGAATTCTTCGTGGCGCGATCGTCCTCCGACGGAGGTGCGGCGCGGAATGGATCAGGAACCCGCGGCCGATGGAGACGACGACGATGACGACGAGGAGGAAATCGAACCGCAAGGCGGAGCGACCCGGATCACTTCGGTGCTGCCTGCAGAGGACGGGACTCAGGGGCTAAAGCCCGCATTCGTTGCGGGCCTCGACGGCATGGCTGAAGCCGCCCCCCTTCAAAGCCTTTCTTTCTACTCCGCAAATGGCTCGGACAACCTGCCACAAAACGCCGATGCCTTCCGCCCGGGCTCAAACAACTGGGTCGTTTCCGGCCAGCACACCACGACAGGAAAGCCCTTGCTGTCGAATGATATGCATCTTGACCACGAGATGCCCAACCTCTGGTTTGAGGCCCATCTCGAGAGCGGGAACTTCGATGCTGCCGGCGTTACGCTGCCGGGTGTTCCCTTCGTCGTGGTGGGCCACAACCAGCGCATCGGCTGGGGCTTTACGAATGTGGGGCCAACCGTCGAAGACGATTACATCGAAGAGTTCAATGCGCAGGGACAATATAAGACTCCCAAAGGCTGGGTAGACGCGCACCATCGGCAGGAAGTCATTCACGTCAAAGGCAAGCCGGATGTGACGCTCGATGTAGTGACGACGCGGCATGGGCCGATCATCACCGACCTGATTCCGGGCGAGACCCGCAAGATCGCTTTGCGCTGGACGCTCTATGACGGCATGGGACTGACGCTGTTCGACGTGGATTCGGCGCAAAATTGGGACGAGTTCCGCAAAGCGTTTTCGATGTTTCTTGCGCCCGGACAGAATGTGATGTATGCCGACGTGGACGGGAATATCGGATATCAGGCGACCGGGCAGGTGCCGATCCGCGCCGCTGGCGACGGCAGTCTGCCGGTCAGTGGCAGCGACGACGCGCACGAGTGGACCGGATTTATTCCCTTCGACGAGATGCCGCATGGATACGATCCGCCAACGGGAATTCTGGCGACGGCCAACGGACGCATCGCGCCAGACGGCTATAAGTATTCGATCAGCACCGAGTGGGACGCACCCTGGCGGACCGATCGCATCTACCGGGTACTGGAATCGGGCAAGAAGTTTTCGACGGCCGATATGCTGGCGCTCGAGATGGACGTGTCGTCCACGTTTGACCGCTTCTGCGCCGACAAGTTCGTGTACGCACTCGATCACGCGCCCAACCTTTCCCCGCGGGCCAAGCGGGCCGCTGACATCCTGCGTGACTGGGATGGACGGATGTCGGCCGACTCGCCTGCGCCGACCATCGAAACCAACGCGCGTCACGAACTGGTGCGGTTGCTGCTCGAGCCTAAACTGGGTCCGGCGCCGGATGGTTCGGTGAAAGGCCCGAGGAACGGCGCATTGCCGAATACGGTCAACGCGAAAGAGACCGGCGCGCTCAGTTGGAAGAGCTACCGCTGGGGCATGTCAACGGTGTGGCTTGAAAACGTGCTTAGCAAGCAGCCGGTGCGCTGGTTGCCGCAAGGCTACTCCGATTACGGCGCCCTGTTAACGGCTGCTATGGAGAATGCTCTAAAGCAGCCCGGAGTTCCTTCCGACCTCGCGCAATGGAAGTGGGGCGAAAATTATCCGGTGGACATCGAGCATCCGGTGCTGAGCCAGTTGCCGCTGATTGGGCGCTTCACCGGTCCGGGCCGGCATCCTCTGAGCGGAGATAACTACACTGTCAAGGCCGTGGGACGCAATTTTGGCCCGTCCGAGCGCGTCACCTGGAATTTCGCCAACTTTGACGAGAGCACACTGAACCTGGTGACGGGAGAAAGCGGAGTCTTTCTCAGCCCGCACTACTTGGACCAGTGGACAGCGTGGTATCGCGGCTCGACCTTCGTGTTTCCATTTTCGGCAGCAGCGGTCGAAAAGCACCGCGCACACGCGATGACGCTGGCGCCGAAGTAAGAATCAGAAATCGACCGTCTTGACGTCGTAGAAATAGCCCACGAGCCCGAAGATCTGCCCGGGATGATTCGGATCGTTGGGGTTGTATTCCAAGGCATCAATCGTGGCGTCGTAGATGCTCAGCGATCCTCCCTGCACTACATAGACGACCGTGCGTTGTGCAACGGCCTGGAGGCCGGTGACATCCCCGTTCGCCGGAGGAATCAAAACGGCACCGGGTGCGACGCTTCCCACTGCGACGTTCAGCGTGTTGTAGATGGAAAGGCAGCCGCGAACTTCAGCGCCTTGCGGCGGAGGCTCAGGAGGAACGATCTCGGTGCAGGTTTTGGCGCCGATGAAGAGCTGCCCGTTGTACCCCATGGCGATGCGGTTGTGGTAACCGTCGGTAATGGCGATGGGCGTCGCGTTAGTCGGGGCCATGCTACTCAAGTCAAAGATCGTAAGCATTCCGCAGGCAAGCGTCTCGCCCTGCGCGCCATTGCAATTGAACGAGGGAGCGCCGGTGGGACCGGCGGTGTAGGGAGTTCCAGCAAGATACATCGTCGAACCGCTCAATAACGCCACCGTGGCGGCGCATTGCTTGCCCTGGCTCGGGTCAGTGGCACAGACCGCGCCGTAGGAGCCAAGCGTCCCGGTAGTCATGTCGAGTTGTTGAATGCTAGCCTGAACCCCGCCGCATTCAGCGCCGCAATTCACCACGTAAGCAGTCGTATCGTCGCTGCTGAAAAAGGCCTGAACGGGGCGGTCAAATCCCCCGACATCAGTGACAAGCGGATTTTGCGTTCCCAGGTTGGAAGGCGTCACCACCGCAACCGAATTGGAATTTGAACTGAACGCCAGAATCCGGTTACCGCTATTGTTGATCGACAGATAATGGACAGACGGAATGTCGATCTCACCCAGGAGCCCTCCGCCATTGATGCTGATGACTTCAATGGCTCCTTGAGACTGGCCAACCACCGGGGCCGTCGGTACGGCAACATAGGCAGTCGTACTGTCCGGGGAGATGACGAAGCTATCGGTGTTGCCGGGCAAGGTCGCATGCCCGGAACTGGATTCCGACCTGTTGTTAATGATGCTGAACTGGTTGTCGGAAGAGGGGAGATTGTTCCCGCTGTAAACGAGGGTTACAGCCCGGTTCGGGCTAACAACCATCATTCCAGGAGTATGGCCTGCGGCAATCGGCGCCAAGCCGAGCGGATACACATCCGTATCCGCATTGACGATATAAAGGCCAGCGCCTCCAGTACCGCCAGCAACGAAATTGGAGAGGAACGCCCGGTAGGCGAGGCCGCTCGTCTTGGTGCCGCCGGACGAACTGCCCCCACAGCCTGGCAGTATAAAGATGGCAGGCAGAACGGAAAATAGACAAATTAAGAGCTTTCTCAAACCTGGGACCCAACCTTGTGTCGGATAATCTCTTGGATGCGAGAACAGGGATTATAACAAAGGTGAAATTGTCGCATCCGGTGCTTCTCCGGAAACGCTGAAAAAGGCCGGGCATTCGAGACGTGACAATCCATCCCAGGGAGGTGTGAGCCGCCCAGATGCCATATCCTGCCGCCTTCCTGTATCCTCATGAGGATGCCACAGGACTTCAAGGAACGGCTGCGGCGTGCACCCATGCTCTGTGACGGGGCCATGGGGACGCTTCTCTATGCAAAGGGCGTCTTTATCAACCGCTGTTATGACGAACTGAACGTTTCACAACCCGAACTGATTCGGGGGGTTCACCATGAATATTTACACGCCGGCGCCGAGATCATCGAAACCAACACTTTCGGTGCCAACAGCTTTCGCCTGGCACGCCATACTCTGGCGGACCGCGTAGAGGACATCAATATCGCCGGAGCCCGCCTGGCTCGCGAGGCTGCCAAGAGTTTTGATGTCTGGGTGGCCGGTTCGATCGGTCCTTTGGGGATTCGCATCGAGCCTCTCGGCAAGACTTCGTTTGAAGAGACGCGCGCTTCGTTTCGTGAACAGATCGCGGCCCTGGTCGAGGGCGGGGTCGATCTGCTGATGCTTGAAACCTTCGGCTACCTGGATGAGTTGCATCAGGCGGTGCTGGCCTGCCGCGACGTTGACCCTGAGATTCCCATCGTCGCCCAGGTGACGATCGACGAAGACGGCAACTGCCTGGATGGTTCGGACCCCGAGACGTTTGGCGCGCGGTTGACGGAATGGAACGTGGACGTTGCCGGCATCAACTGCAGCGTAGGGCCGGTGGCCATGCTGGATGCCATCGAACGCGTGCGAGCCGTCACTTCCTTGCCCTTGGCCGCCCAGCCCAATGCCGGTATGCCCCGCTCGGTCGAGGGCCGAAATATCTATCTTTGCTCGCCGGAATACATGGCGAGCTATACCCGCAAATTCGTGGCTGCGGGAGTTCAATTGGTAGGCGGATGCTGCGGCACCACGCCCGATCATATCCGCGCCATGAAATCGTCTTTGCGGGCGCAGGGAGCCCGCGGGCTGACCGCTGTATCAGAGGCGGTTCATTCGGTGTCCGCACCTTCAGCGCCAGCCAGTATTCCGATGGCGGAGCGCTCGCGGCTCGGCGCCAAGATCGCGTCCGGTGCGTTCGTAACCATGGTCGAGATTGTGCCGCCCAAAGGAATCGACATAAAGAAAGAGATCGAGGGCGCGAAGTTTGTCAAGTCGGTGGGCGTGGATGCGGTGAACATCCCGGACAGTCCGCGCGCCTCCGCCCGTATGAGCAACCAGGCTCTTTCGCTGCTCATGCAACAAACGGTTGGCATCGAGGCGATTTTGCACTACACCTGCCGCGACCGGAACGTCTTGAGCATCCAGTCGGACCTTCTGGGCGCGGCCGCCACCGGAATCCGCAACCTGATCTGCATTACCGGCGATCCGCCGAAGATGGGGAACTATCCCGACGCTACGGCAGTGTTCGATGTCGATTCCATCGGGCTCGTGAACATCGTCCGCAACCTGAACCGGGGCCTGGACTTGGGAGGCAATCCGATCGGCGTCGGAACCAGCTTCGTGATTGGTGTGGGAGCGAATCCGGGTCTGCCAACCCTGGATGAAGAGATCAAACGCTTCGAATACAAGGTGCAGGCGGGAGCCGAATATGTGGTTACGCAGCCGGTATTTGACCTGCGGCTATTGGAGAACTTCTTGAAGCGAATCGAACACTGCCGCATTCCGGTAATCGCCGGAATCTGGCCGCTGGTTAGCGCGCGCAATGCGGAGTTCATGAAGAACGAGTTGCGCGTTTCAGTGCCCGATGAAATCCTGAATCGCATGACGAGGGCGGCGACTCCGGAGGCGGCGCGCGAGGAAGGCGTGGCAATCGCCCGAGAGATGCTGCGGGCTGTTCGGGATCGAGTGCAGGGTGCACAGATCAGTGCCCCTCTGAGCCGCTACACCTCGGCAGTAGATGTTTTGGAGGCGCTGGGCTCGAATCGGGCAACCTCCGTTTAGTTTCGCTACTCGATGCGCTTAGATTTGCAACAGTCCATAATTCCCACAGCGAAAAGACAGAGTTTATTTTCGGGAAGGGCCCTGCCCAAGAAAATTACAAACCTCGCCCGATTTTGCTGGACATTTCCTCGCTGAAACGGCATTACAATATAGACAGGAGCACATGGATTGGTGAAGTTTGAAGAATGCCTCGAGCGGTTAGAGAAGATCGTCCTGGAGCTGGAAAAAGGTGAGGTTCCACTGGAGAAGTCTCTAACCCTCTTTGAAGAAGGCATGCAGCTTTCCGCGACCTGCCGCAAGCAACTGGAGGAAGCGGAAGGAAAAGTAGAGATTCTGTTAAAACAGAACGGAAAGCTCCAAACTGAACCGTTCGAGCCCCCGGCCGAGAAGGCGTTGCACAAGTGACGCTGTTTCGCGCTCGGAATTGAAACGCCTGTGGTAGCAACTTGCTGTCGCAGCCAAAGGCCAACCGCTCCGGCGGTGAATTCAAAAGGGGGATTTATGGAACCACTCAGCCTGGTTATCTATCACAATGACCCCAGAACTGCGCAAGCGCTGGCGGTCAGTCTTGCACAACATTTTGGTCCGGTAACCCGGGTCAGCAAGCACGAAGAAATCCGCTCGGCCGTATCTTGGCATCATGCCGACGTACTGGTTCTGGACCTGGAAAGCTCACGTTCGGACGAAGTCGGGCGTTTGCATAAGGAGTTCCCTTCCCTCCGGATCGTAGCCACCCACCGCTTGGCGGATGACAACCTATGGACGGAAGCCATGAATCAGGGCGCTACGGACGTATGTGAGCCGCGCGACGACCAAGTCGTGCGCTCGGTATTGCGCGGGGGCGCGCATCGCGCAGCCGCCGCCTGATCAACCATCACTTGCCAGAACCAGAAAAGGACGCCCGCAGGCGTCCTTTTTGTTTCCATACCATTCTTGGGTTGCATTGTTATACTGCGGTGCGATGCTGAAACAGACTCTAGACCAGGGACGCGCCGCCGCCGACTCCGCCCTTGAACACCTTCTGCCTTCCGCCACTCAGCATCCGACCTCCATCCATCAAGCTATGCGCCACAGCGTGTTTGCCGGCGGCAAGCGTCTGCGGCCCATTCTCTGCATGGAAGCCGGGCGCATGATTGGCGGCATGATGATTGGCGGCATGATGATTGGCGGCACGATGATTGGCGGCATGTCGAAGACGCGTGCGGCGGCGGGCGCTCCCGCAACAGCCGCGGCAGCTTTGCGTGCCGGAACGTTGCCCCCCGGAATCGAACAACTGGGCGCGGCGCTCGAAATGCTCCACACCTATTCGCTCATCCACGACGATTTGCCCGCTCTCGATAACGACGACTTGCGCCGCGGACGCCCCACCTGCCACAAAGCATTCGGAGAAGCGACGGCCATCCTCGCGGGCGATGCTCTGCAGACGCAGGCCTATGAAGTGCTCGCGCAGATTAACTGTCCAGCCGAGGCGCGGGTCGCGATCATCCGCGAGATCGCGCATGCCACGGGCACAATCGATGGCATGATTGGCGGCCAAGTCGTGGATCTCGAAGCCGAGCACAAGAAGCCTGATCTGGCTACGCTCGAATATATTCACCGCTCCAAGACCGCAGCGCTCATCACGGCCAGCGTGGTCAGCGGTGCAATCTATGCCAGCGCCGCCGCCGAGGACATTGCTCGCGTGCGCATCTACGGGCAATCCATCGGCTTGGCCTTTCAAATTGTGGACGACGTTCTCGATGTGACCCAGACCTCCGAGCAGCTCGGCAAAACCGCCGGCAAAGACACGGCCGCGGAAAAAGCGACCTACCCCGCTTTGTTTGGAATCGAGGAATCAACCCGGAAGGCCGACGCGCTGGTGGCACAAGCCTGCGCCCAACTTGATAAATTTGGCGAGCCTGCGAACTCGCTGAAAGACTTGGCCCATTACCTGGTCGAGCGCAAGAAGTAGAGACGGCGCAAGCCCCTTGTCTCCAGAACGTAATAATGGCGTCGTCCCAGGCTGGTTGCCCTTGAATCTCCTTTCAGCTCGCGCTAGAGTATTTTCAGCTCTGGCGGTCTCCCACCTCGCGGTCCATTTCTTTGCCACATATCCAATTTATGCGTCCTAGCTGCAGTGTCGCTGCAACTAAAGGCGGTGTTCGGGATGGCACCCCAATATGTGGTGTTTTATTACTTGACCCATCCCCTCAATCGCCGTTAAAGTTGGTCAAACGCCAGGGTGGCAATTTGGTTTTCTTGAGGCGGCACCTTGGCAAGCGATCGGGAGGAACCTCGGGAGTTAACCCTCGGCAGTTGCTCCCGGAAGGCTTCGCCGGCGATTTGCAAGGTACCCAGCCAGCGCAGAAATGGACGGAAGTTTTCCGCCCAGGCAACACGAAGGCAGTAAATGTCGACGCCGGATCTTCTTGATCAGCGCCACATTTCGACGTCAAAACAAGTGGTCATCACGTTCGGTCGTCAGTTATTTGGTCGTATGCATTAAGGAGTGACCTTGCTCAAACTGAAGAAGCTCCAAATTCTGGGATTCAAATCGTTCTGTGATCGCACCGAACTGAAGTTTCGCGGCGAAGGCATTGCCGCGATCATCGGCCCCAACGGCTGCGGCAAATCGAACATTGCCGACGCAATCTCCTGGGTGCTCGGCGAGCAATCGGCCAAGACTCTGCGCGGCTCGCGCATGGAAGACGTAATCTTCGCCGGCACGCGCGACCGCAATCCCACGGGCATGGCGGAAGTGTCGCTGACTCTGATCGATCCTGAAATTTACGGCGGGGCCGATACCAACGCTCCCACCCAGATCGAGATTCACGACGACCTCGCCGAGGAGGATTGGGACGAGGCCGAACTGCGCTCTCAGGCAGCGGCCGAAACTGAACTGGCGGTCGAAGAAGCGCAGCCCGGCAAAACCGAAGAAGTAGAAGGTTTGTCGCCCGCGGATAGTGCGGCGGGAACGACGGTGGCCAACGCAGCTCCCGAGCAGACGCCGCAGAGCGCTGCTGCCGTGGCCGGTCCGCAAGTAGTTCTGAAGATCCGCCGCCGCAAATTCAATCAGCAGCCCATGCATGATGGCGAGATCGCGGTCACGCGCCGCCTGTTCCGCAGCGGCGACAGCGAATACCTGCTGAATGGAAAGCTCTGCCGTCTCCGGGACATTCAGGAACTATTCATGGGCACGGGCCTCGGCCCCGAATCCTACGCGCTCATCGAACAGGGGCGGATCGGCCAGATTCTAAGCAGCCGTCCCACCGACCGCCGCAATATTATTGAAGAGGCCGCCGGGATTACGAAATTCAAAACCAGGAAGCGCCTGGCCGAAGCGCGCCTCGAAGAGGCGAAGCAGAATCTGAACCGCGTGAATGACATTTTTGAGGAGGTCACGCGCCAGATGAACTCGCTGAAACGCCAGGCCAGCAAAGCCGAACGCTACGGCCGTCTGCGCGACGAGATGCGCGCCAAGCTGCGGGTCGTGCTGGCTAGCAAGTTCACGCACATGGAACAAACAGCAGTGTCGCTCGATGCGCAGCTTGACCACCTGGGGGAGGAGATTCGCGGACTCGGCGAGGCCGTGCAACAGTCCGAGGCCGAGCATTCCGAACGCACACAGCGTGGTTACGTGATGGAAACCGAAGCGCGACAGAATCGCGGCCGGCTCAACCAGATCGCAATCGAAAGCGATCGCGGGAAGGCGCGCATTCGAACGAACGATGAGCGCTCGGCGGAACTGTTTGTCCGCATGACGTCGGCGGAAGCGGAGTTGGCGCAAGCGAATCACCGCCTGCGTGCGCTCGAAGACGAACTTGCTGAACACCGCCAGCTGCTCAGTTCCGCGGCTGCCGATCTCGCCTTTGCCCAAGAACAACTCGCGCTCAGCCAGCAGGAAACGAGCAGCGCGGCCGCCGAACTGGCGGCGCTCGAACATGAGCAGGAATCTTGCCGTGCGTCCATACTCGAAGCCGTCGGCCAAGCCTCCCACTTCCGCAACCAGCTCACGCAATCGCAAGAGCGGCTGGCGGGCATTGATCGCGAGGACCAGCGTCTGCGCGCGGAGATCGCAACCGCCACCGCGCAATCGGAAACCTTTGGCGGACAACGCGGCCAGCTTGCCCTGGAGTTCGAGACCGTTTCGCAACGTGCCGGCAGCTTGACCTCTGAAATCGCTAACTTGCGTGGTCTGGTCGAGAGCAAGCGTACCCTGGAGAGCGATAACAAGAAGCATCTCGACTCTATCCGTTCCGAATACGCAACCGCACTCGGCAAAAAGGGATCGCTCGAAGCCGTCATTGCCGAGCATGGCTACTCTACCGAGTCGGTGAGGCGTTTGTTTCAATCGGGCGCGCTCCAAGGCGGACACGCTCCCGCCGGAGTGCTCGCCGATTTTCTGGAAGTGGATCCACGCTACGAGAGAGTGGTTGAAGACTTTCTGCGCGATGAATTGAACTACATCGTGGTCAAGAGTTGGGACGCGGCGGACGAAGGCTTGCGCCTGCTGCGCTCCGACGTCGATGGACGTGCAACATTCCTGGTCCATCCCGAAGATTCACAGGCGAAGTTTTCCTTCCTCGCCGATGAGAGCAGTCACTACGCTCCCGTGAGCGACACCGTTCTTCCTCTCAAGAAATCGATTCGCGTTCTCAACGGATTCGGCAAGTCGCTGGAAGTGATCCTGCCCAAGCTCGGCAATGGCTACATCGTGCCCGATGCCGCCGTGGGACGCGACTTGGCGCTCTCCAGTCCGGATGCATTTTTCCTCTCGCAATCGGGCGAGTGCTTCCACAATGTGACCGTCACTGGCGGAAAGCAACGCAGTGAAGGCCCGCTGTCCATGAAACGCGAGCTGCGCGATGTGCTTCACCTGCTTGAAGAACTGGAGCGCGCTCTGCGCGAGAAGGAAATTTCTGCGCTGACCCTGAGTCGCGAGATTCGCGAGCACACTTCCCTGCTCGACCGCCTCGAAGAAGACAAGCGCGAAGCGGAAAAACAGGCGATGACGTCCGGCCATTTGCTGCAGCAGTTGGAGGGCGAGATGGCGCGTGTCCGCGACCGCATTGCAGTGATCGGTCGCGAACTGCAGCGGCTGGCGGCGGAACGGCAGGAGCAGGACAGCTTCATCGCGGCGCGGCAGGCCGATCTGGCAACCGTTGAAGAGGCGCGCACGCGTTTCGAAACGCAGTTGGCCGCTGGACACGACCAACGCACCGCCTTGCGCAATCGCCGCGACCTCGCCGCCGAAACCACTTCCCAGTGTGCCACTCGTGTCGCCACGCTCGAAGAGCGGCACCGTTCCGCGACCACGCTGCTCGATCGCATCGAAACCGTTGTCTCCGAGATGCGGGAGCGGGCAGCTTCCTTGCATGCTCAAATGGAATCGGCGACCGAGGAGATTGCGCGGCGCAAGAACGAGAACTTGCAACTCGCCGAGCAGCTTGTGGAGTTCGAAGCCGAGCGCAATGCCGGCGAAGCGCGAGACGGCCTCCTGCAGTTCGAGTCGGAGCAACTCCGCGTGCGTTTGACGGAGATCGAGGAGATGTTGCGGACGACGCGCCAGCAGCTCGATGCCGCCCGTGACCGCCGCGCCGACTTCGCTACCCAGGCGGCCAAGCTCCAGTCCGATCTGCAGCACTTGTCGGATACGTGCCTCAACGAATTGAACGTTGAACGGCCTGTGCTGTTGGCAGATACCACGATTGTTCCCCTCACCGGTGAGCAACTCGCGGCCGAGGATCAGGCTCACCGCGAGATGCGTGCCCGTCTGGACGCCATGGGGCCCGTCAATATGATGGCCCTCGAAGAGTATAAGGAAACTTCCGAGCGCCACCAGTTCCTTCAAACCCAACGGAAAGATCTCATCGACGCGATCGAAAACACCGCCGCCACTATCAAGGAGATTGATCAAGTCTCGCGCCAGAAATTCGAAGAGGCGTTCCACAAGATTAACGCTAACTTCCAGTCCACATTCCGCAAGCTCTTCGGCGGAGGCGACGCGTTCATGCGGCTCACCGATATCGAAAACAGCGCCGAGAGCGGGATTGACGTGGTGGCATCGCCTCCTGGCAAGAAGCTGCAGAACGTGCTGCTGCTCTCCGGCGGCGAAAAGGCGTTAACCGCGCTCTCGCTCCTGGTCGGAATTTTCCAGTACACGCCCAGCCCATTCTGCATTCTCGACGAAGTCGACGCGCCGCTCGACGAGGCCAACATCGGGCGCTTTACCGAACTGGTGCGCGAGATGAGCCTGCAGACGCAGTTCATCCTGATCACGCACAGCAAGAAGACCATGAGCATCGCACCCGTGCTCTACGGCGTGACCATGCAGGAGCCCGGCATCTCTAAGCTGGTCTCGGTGCGATTCGGGGCGGCGTAGCTTTTTCGACGCCCATTTTTCTTTCGGGCCTGACTGTGCGTAAATTCGGGGTTCCTTTTGTCGGCTTCCTCGACGCAATCGTCAAGCCGCCCGCTCCGTTCGTGGTGTCGAACGTGTCTGCCGCTGTGACAACCTCCGGCATGCGTTGACCTCATTCCTGGTAGAGATCGGAACCGACTCCAAGACTATTCAGAACATGCTGCGTTGGACAGACCCTTCAATCCTGCTCAAAGTCTACGCGCACTCGCGCATGGACAAGCGCATGGAGGCTCAGGCAAAGATGATCGAAGCTATGGGGCTGGACGAGGAAACCGCTCAACAGTTCATCCAGTAATCGTGGGTGATCGACCGCGGGTGATTTTGCCAGCTTCCCGGCGCCAGCTTGCCGCTAAGTCCTTTGGAATGATGGTGGCCAGGGACGGAGTTGAACCGCCGACGCCAGCCTTTTCAGGGCTGCGCTCTACCACCTGAGCTACCTGGCCACTTCTTGTCCGCCATCGGCGATCGCGCCGTCACAGAGCGCGAGTTGCAAAAGCTATGCAACCGATTCGCTGAAAAGCGTGCGCAACTGATGAATTATAACAACCCTGCACCATTCGCTCAAAACCGGCGCGGGAGAGTGGCGTCAACAGCCTCCTGCAATTCGCCTGGGCGATAACTTGAGCGGCGCTCCCGGAAGAGTCTTTTCAGGGCCGCCGTCATGCAGAAAACACTCCATTCGCTAATCCGCTCAGAATTGTCAGCGTGCAGTGGTTTACCCCGAACCAGTAGGCAATTTCTCGCCAGTCTTTGACGTCGAATATCGCCATGTCGGCGTCCTTCCCCGGTTCAACGCTGCCCTTGCGGTTCGCGACTCGGAGCGCCCATGCCCCGTTAATTGTGGCCGCCGCGATTGCTTCCGCAGGCGATATTTTCATGTGTGTGCAGGCCAGCGACATCGCCATCGGCATACTCAGAGTTGGCGATGAACCCGGGTTATAGTCCGTCGCCAACGCAACGGCGACTCCGGCCTCAATGAACTGTCGAGCCTTGGGGTAGCGCGTCAAGCCGAGAAAGTAGTTGGCTCCCGGCACAAAGGTCGCGATCGTGTCACTCTGCGCGAGCGCGGGCAGATCCGCTTCGCTGACGTAATCCATGTGATCGAAGGATGCGGGATTGTACCGCAGAAACGGATGCAGGCGGGTTTCGGCGAGTTGTCCCATGTGCGCTCGCAGGGCAAGCCCGTGTTGGCGAGCGGCGCGGAAGATTTGTTCGGCTTCTTCCGAGGTGAAGGCGCCGCGATCGCAAAAAACATCGGCAAACTCGGCCAGCTTGCGCTTCGCGACCGCAGGCATCATCTCGTTACAGACCAAGTCGACGTAGGCCTGGGAACGTCCCGAAAACTCGCGCGGGACGGCGTGCGCGCCCAGAAAGGTCGGAATCACTGTGCCCGGCCAATGCTTCGCGGCGCTGCGAATCGCTTCGAGCGATTTCAATTCGGAGTCGCAACTCAGACCGTATCCGGATTTCGCCTCGACAGTGGTTGTGCCATGTCTCGCCATGGCGTGAAGCGCGGTAAGTACTTTTTCTGCGAGCGCATCTTTGCGAGTCTTGCGCACGCCTTCAATACTTGAGCGGATGCCTCCGCCCGCTTCAGCGATGTCTTCATAGCTGGCGCCTGCAATGCGCTTCTCGAAATCGACCAGCCTCGGCT
Source organism: Terriglobales bacterium (assembly GCA_049300475.1). GTDB lineage: Bacteria > Acidobacteriota > Terriglobia > Terriglobales > Acidobacteriaceae > Acidiflorens. The sequence goes on from JBAQJU010000050.1 coordinate 24,643, forward strand.
CAGCGAACACCGGATGTGTATGCGAATCGACCAAACCGGGCAGAATAACCCGGCCGCCGCAATCAATCTCAGTGACTTTCTTGCGGTTCTTTTTGAGCCATGGGTCGCGGAGCGCGTCTCTCGTCCTGCCCACAGAGACGATCTTCCCATCCAGGCAGAGAACAGCCGCGTCTTCAACAATACCAAGCTCGGAAAGCGCCGCGCCGCGCCGCGGACCACTCGTCGTGGAACGCAGTGTGACCAACTGTCGGATGTTTGCTAATAACAGCGGCTTCGGCTGCACTCGAACACCATATCAGGAAGTGGTAATGTAGCGAAGCAGGCTCGCGCACGGTTTTGTTTCGATAGCTATTTGCCCTTACCGTCAGCGGGTGGATTCGTCTAACCTGCTGGCGAACTCAATTCAGCGTGCGCTTCTGCAATCATGGCCGGTGGCGGTTGATGTTGATAGTGTGCGCGACGCTGTGCGCGACCGCAAGCCTGCTCGCGGATAGCATTTCCACCGGGTCCATCCAATCCAACACAATCAAAATCCCTCGCGTCGGCAGTCCGCCGACCTTGCAAGAGTTCCTGAACATGGAACCTCCGCCACGCTGGCGAGGCAAACTGGCCAAGGTCGACCGATTTATCCAGCGTATCCCGAGCGATGGCACTCCCGTTTCTCAGCCCACCGAGGCCTATCTCGGATATGACGACAAAAACCTCTACGTCATATTTATCTGTTTCGATTCCGAGCCTCAGAAGTTGCGCGCCCGCCTCTCACGCCGCGAAGACATTTTCGACGACGATACCGTCGAAATCATCCTCGACACTTTTCACGATCACCGCCATGCTTACGCCTTCAACGTCAATGCTCTCGGCGTCCAACAAGATGCGCTGTGGACCGAAGGTCCCGGCAGCGGCAACGACAACTTCGATCCCTCCTTTGACACCGTCTGGAGCTCAGCCGGTAAAGTGACCGGCCGCGGCTACGTCGTCTGGATGGCGATTCCTTTCCGCAGCCTGCGCTTTTCTTCCAGCGATCCAAAAACCTGGGGCATTTTTCTGAATCGCGGCATTCCACGCAACAACGAAGATACTTTCTGGCCGCCTTATTCCAGCCGCATCCAGGGCCGTCTCAACCAGGAAGGCGACGCAACTGGCCTCGAGAAGATCTCCCCCGGCAGGAACCTGCAGCTCATTCCCTACGGCATATTTCGCTCTTTCAAGGAGATCGATCTCACCGACGCCGATCAGCCCACTTACTCGCAACGCACCGCCTTTGGCCAGGCTGGCCTCGACGCGAAGATCGTCCTCAAAGACAAGTTCGTCCTCGACCTCACCGCCAATCCAGACTTCAGCCAAATCGAATCCGACCAGCCCCAGGTCACCGTGAACCAGCGCTTCGAGGTTTTCTTTCCCGAAACCAGGCCGTTCTTTCAGGAGAATGCAAACTACTTTCAGACACCCATCAATCTTGCGTTTACGCGCCGCATTGTCGACCCGAAGTGGGGAGTTCGCCTCACCGGAAAAGATGGCCCGTGGGGCGTCGGAATGCTGGTTGCCGATACTGCCTCCCCCAGCGAGGAAGTCGTACCCGGCAACCCATTATTCAACCAGCACGCTCTGTTTGCCATCGGCCGCCTCAATTACGATCTCGGCGCGCAATCCTCCATCGGAGCGCTCTATGCCGACCGAGAGGTCAACGGCTTTTTCAATCGCGTTGGCAGTCTGGACGCTCGCTTCAAGCTCAACCAGCACTGGGCGGCGAACCTGCAGGCCGTCTACAGCGCAACCGTCAATCCCAGCGATCCCCTGTTCAACCAATTCAACACCACAGGCACGAATCAGACAGGATCGGCGGCCGAAATCATTCTCCAGCGCGATGGACGGAAGTTGAGTTACTTCTTCGATTATTCCGATCGCAGCCCCAACTTTCGCACGCTCACCGGCTTTGATCCGCAGCCGGACATACGCAGTCCCTATCACAGGATTCAGTACAGTTTTCGTCCGGAAGGAAAACACCTCATCTCCTGGGGTCCGGAATTCGAGACTTACGAGACCTGGGATCATGAAGGCAATCACATTGCGTCGGGTTATTTTCCGGAAATGAAGGTAGAGTTGATCGGCCAGACCTTCATCACGGCTCTATATGCGCGAGAGATGGAACGTCTGCGCAACCAGGACTTTTCCCAGATTCCTGTAGCCGACATTCAGAAGTATGTCCGCAACACGACTGAGTTCCAGCTCAACACGAATTATTTCCGAAAGGTTTATTTACAGGCCGATTATCGCTTCGGAACCCGCGTCAATTACGACTCTCCATGTCTTGAGCCCAACCAGAACCCGGCAACATGCTCTTCGTATTTTCCGTTCATGGCCAGGCGCACCAGCGCCAACGTGACTCTTACCGTACGGCCCGATCGCGGCCTGCGCATCGACAACACCTATATCTGTTTCCGTTTACGCCAGTGTCCGGAGTGTGACAATCCGCAACCAGAACTACCGCGGCCTTTCGGCAGTATGAACAATCACATTATTCGCAGTAAGTGGAATTATCAGTTCACCAAGGAGTTTTCTTTCCGCTTCATCGGGCAATACAACGCGGTGCTGGCGAATCCTGACTTTACTTATCTTCAGACCGCCAAGAACTTCAATGCCGATTTCCTGCTCACCTACTTAGTACATCCAAGCACGGCAGTGTATGTCGGCTACAACTCGAACCTAGAAAATATTGCGCAACCGCTCGGGCCCGACGGCCTCGGAGGCCTCAACCACGATCCGATGGCCCGCCTGCACAACGATGGCAGGAACTTTTTCGTGAAGGCGTCGTATTTGTTCCGATTCTAAGAGAAGAAGGACGGGATCTGCCGTCCGTGCCATCTTCAATCTGCGAACGACAGCGACTACTTCTCGCTCATCGGAATCCTTACCTTCCTCCCCGCCGCAAACTCCTTCGCCTCCTCATACCCCGCGTCCACATGCCGGATCACGCCCATCCCCGGATCGGTCGTCAGCACGCGCTCGATGCGCTTGGCCATCATGTCGGTTCCGTCAGCGACGGTAACTTGTCCCGCATGCAGCGAGTAGCCGATGCCCACCCCGCCGCCATTGTGGATCGAGACCCACGACGCGCCCGCCGCCGTATTGACCAAAGCATTCAGCAGAGGCCAGTCCGCGACCGCATCGCTCCCGTCTTTCATGCTCTCCGTTTCACGGAAAGGCGATGCCACCGAACCGCAATCTAGATGATCGCGCCCAATCACAATCGGAGCTTTGATCTTCCCTTTCTTCACCAGATCGTTGATCGCCAACCCAAACTGCGCGCGCTCTCCATAGCCCAGCCAGCAAATGCGCGCTGGCAGCCCCTGAAACTTGATGCGCTTTCGAGCCAGCTCAATCCACCGCCGCAGGCTGCGATTTTCAGGAAACAACTCCAAAACCAGATCGTCAGTCACCGCAATATCCGAAGCCTCTCCCGAGAGCGCGGCCCACCGAAACGGCCCGCGCCCCTCGCAGAACAGTGGACGAATATACGCCGGCACAAATCCCGGAAAGTCATATGCCTTCTTTACGCCGCGCTGAAACGCAAACGTCCGGATGTTATTCCCATAATCAAAGGTGACCGATCCCATCTTCTGCAGCCGCAACATGCCTTCCACGTGCCGCGCCATCGCATCCAGCGACCGCTCCTGATACTCCCGCGGATCGCGCGCCCGCAACTCGAGCGCGGCCTCAAACGTCATCCCATTCGGCACATACCCATTTAAGGGATCGTGCGCCGATGTCTGATCGGTAAGAATGTCCGGAACCACGCCGCGCTCGGCCAGCTCCGGAATAATATCCGCGCAGTTCCCTACCAGCCCGACCGAGACGTTCTCTTTCTTGCGCACTGCATTTTTCAAAATTCGCAGCGCTTCATCCAAAGTCGTGACCAGAAAATCGCAGTAGCCAGTCTTCAGGCGCTTCTTGATCCGTTCGGGGTCGACATCGATCCCCAGAAACGCCGCGCCCGTCATAGTCGCCGCCAGCGGCTGCGCTCCACCCATCCCGCCCATCCCGCCCGAAACGATCAGCTTCCCACTCAAATCGCCGCCAAAATGTTTGTCGCCCGCCGCGTTAAACGTCTCGTACGTGCCTTGCACAATGCCTTGCGAGCCGATGTAGATCCACGATCCGGCGGTCATCTGTCCATACATCATCAGCCCGGCTCGCTCCAGTTCGTTGAACTTCTCCCAGTTAGAGAAATGCCCAACCAGATTCGAATTCGCAATCAGCACGCGCGGCGCGTAGTCATGCGTCTTGAACACGCCGACAGGCTTGCCCGACTGCACCAGCAGAGTCTCGTCGTTCTCCAGACCCTTCAGCGTACGGACAATCGCGTGATAGCAATCCCAGTTCCGCGCAGCCTTCCCCGTGCCGCCATAAACGACCAGGTCCTGCGGGCGCTCGGCAACTTCCTCGTCGAGATTGTTCATCAGCATGCGCATGGCAGCTTCCTGCTGCCATCCTTTGCAGGAGAGCGTGGTACCGCGCGGCGCACGAATGCGGGGCGTAGCTGACGCTTGGATCTCGGTTTCAATGGGCATACAGGATATGGTAGTGCCTTGCACCGCCCGTCCGCAATTTCAGGATCGCTCTAGAATCGCGCAGCCCACGTAGAAACCCGCGTAGGGACAGCCGCCCTCGGTTGTCCCCCGAGCGAAGCCAGGGAAGGCTCGGGATGGGCTATGTGTCATGCCCGGGCATGTTCACTTGCTGGCGGGTGGCCCATTCAAGCCCTCTTTTGGCTTGAGTGGGGAATTCACGGGGCACCGGTCGCTCCATTACTTACTCCCACTCAATCGTCCCCGGTGGCTTAGAAGTAATGTCGTACACCACGCGATTCACCCCCCGCACTTCATTCACAATCCGATTCGAAATCGTCTTCAGCACTTCGTAGGGCAGCGGAACCCAGTCGGCGGTCATGCCGTCTTCGGAGTGGACGGCTCGAATCGCGCAGGTGTAAGCGTACGTTCGCTGGTCGCCCATGACTCCGACCGACATCACTGGCAACAGCACCGCGAACGACTGCCAGATTTTCTGGTAGAGTCCGGCCTTCTTGATTTCCCCGACTACGATTTCATCGCATTCCTGCAACAACGCAACTCGATCGCGTGTGACTTCACCCAAAATTCTTACCGCCAGACCTGGGCCCGGAAACGGCTGGCGCAGCAGGATGTCTTCGGGCATGCCGAGGTCGCGGCCGATTCTTCGCACTTCGTCCTTGAATAGATCTTTCAGCGGCTCGATGAGTTTGAGGTTCATCTTCTCGGGCAGGCCGCCGACGTTGTGATGCGACTTGATCACCTCGGAGGGACCGCGCACGGAGCGCGATTCGATCACGTCGGGATAGAGCGTGCCTTGGACGAGCCACTCGACCTGGCCCTCGGTTTGCAAAATGCGATGCGCCTCGTCTTCGAAGACTTCGATGAACTCGTTCCCGATGATCTTGCGCTTTTTCTCGGGGTCGGTGACGCCCGCCAGTTTCGTCATGAAGCGGTCGGTGGCATCGACCGCGATCAAGTTCAGCCCCAATTTGTCGTGCAGGTTCTGTTGCACTTTTTCGAATTCGTTCTTGCGCAGGACTCCGTTGTTGACGAAGACGCAGGTGAGGCGCGATGAGGGTTTCTCGACTCCGCCCGGGACAGGCTCGTCGCGCATGGCGCGATCGACTAGGACTGCCGCGACCGAGGAATCGACGCCGCCGGAGAGCGCGCAGATGGCGCGTCCCTTGCCGACTTGCGCTCTTACCGCCGCGATCGTCGTATCAATGAAGTGTTGGCCGGTCCAGGTGGGTGGAGCGCCGCAGATGTTGAGCGCGAAGTTGCGCAGGATATCGGCGCCGAGTGGCGTGTGATGCACCTCGGGATGAAATTGCACGGCCCACATTTTGCGCTCGGCATTCTCAATCGCCGCGACGGCATGAGGAGTCTTGGCTGTAAGCCGAAATCCCGCGGGCAGCTCTTCGGCGGAGTCGCCGTGCGACATCCAGACGGCAAGCAATTTCGGCAGCCCGCGAAATAACTCCGAGTCTGCGACCTGCAGCTCAACCTTGGCGTGTCCGTACTCGCGCTTGGTCGCCGGAGTTACTTTGCCGCCGAGCGCGTAGACCATGAACTGCAATCCGTAGCAGATGCCGAGCACGGGCACGCCGAGCTCGAACACTTTCTTGTCGGCGTGGGGCGCGCCTTTGTCGTAGACCGAGGATGGGCCTCCGGAGAGCACGATGCCGACGGGCGAGTAGCTGCGGATTTCGTCGAGCGTTGCGTTGAACGGCAGGACGACGGAGAAGACTTTGTTTTCGCGGATGCGGCGCGCGATGAGTTGCGAGTATTGCGCTCCGAAGTCGAGGACAACGATTGCCTGGTTGAGCTGGGATTGGGTTTCCACGGATGAGTTTCTCAGATTTGCTTAGGCAGTGTAAAGCGAAGCACGTGGATGTCTCAAATCCGGCAATGGCGCGCTCGCCAATAGGCTCGGGCTGCAGTAAACGTCAGATACGATCAACGCCAGACGTCTGCAGTTTCTCTTCGTATAATTGCATCCGTTATGGGCTGGCGTCATGCCTTATCGATCGGTCGGCTCTTTGATACGAAGCAGGGAGCGGCGGACCGCCAGATTCCGCGGTGGCTGTTTCTTCGCGCGCTGGGGGCCATTTATTTTTCGGCGTTCTTTTCGCTGGTCTTTCAGATTTGCGGGCTGATCGGGCCGAAGGGAATTCTTCCCGCGGGCGCCTACCTTCACGCTGTGGGGGAGTCGCTCGGCTCCTGGCAACGAGTGTGGTATGCGCCGACGCTGCTTTGGTGGTCGAGCGGCTCTGAGATGTTGAGCGCGCTGTGCTGGGCGGGGATGGCGGCTTCGCTATTGCTTGTGCTGAACCTGTGGCCGCGCGGAATGCTGGTAGTGTGCTTCGTCTGTTTTCTCTCGTTTGTCGCGGCAGCGCAGGATTTCTCTGGCTATCAATCGGACGGGATGCTGCTCGAGGCCGGATTCATCGCTCTGTTTTTCGCGCCACCGGGATGGCGTCCGCGGTGGGGCCGCAGTCATCCGGCCTCATACGCGAGCCTGTTCTTGCTGCAATGGGAATGGTTTCGCATCTACTTTGAATCGGGGGCGGTAAAGCTTCTTAGCGGAGATCCGGAGTGGCGCCATTTCACCGCGATGGACGAGTACTACCAGAACGGGCCTCTGCCCACGTGGATCGGCTGGTACGTGGAGCATTTGCCGCACTGGTTTCACGCGGCGACTGTCGGGGCCACGCTCGGTCTGGAACTCGTGCTGGTGTGGATGCTGTTTCTGCCGCGCCGCTGGCGGATTGTCTGCTTCCTTATCGTGACGCCGTGGCAGATCGGCGTGATCCTGACCGCGAATTACACGTTTCTGAATTATCTGGTTCTGGTGCTGGGCGTGCTCCTGCTGGATGATCGCTTTGTACTGGGCATGTTGCCGGGGAGATGGAAGGATCGACTGACGACTGGCTTGGATCCCAACGCAGCACCGGACGCAGCGTTGAACGGCTGGGGCGAGATGTTTCGCCAGCGGTGGAAGATGCTGAAGCTGGCGGGGAGCGCGGCCATCCTGCTTTGGATCGCGTATGCGACCACCGCGGAATTAGTCTGGATGTTCTGGAGGGCGCCGCTTCCTACGTTTCCGGTGGCAGCGCTGGAACCCTTTCGAGTCGCCAACCAATATGGGCTGTTCGCGGTCATGACGCGTGGACGATACGAGATTGAGTTCCAGGGTTCCACGGACGGACAGAATTGGGTGGCGTATCCGTTTCGCTACAAGCCACAAGCATTGAATCAGGCGCCGCGGATCTACGCGCCGTACCAGCCGCGGTTTGATTGGAACCTGTGGTTTGCTTCTTTAGGTGCGTGGCGCGATTATCCGATCGTGCCGAATACCGAGGTGCGCTTGCTCTCTAACGACAAGGACGTGCTTCCCCTTTTTGGGGGAAACCCGTTTGCCCGGGAGGCGCCACTGCAGATTCGCGTACTACTCTGCCAGTACTGGTTCACGACGATGAAGGAAAAACGCGAGACCGGGATGTGGTGGCGGCGCGAATCGCGAGGCTTGTACGCTCCCACACTGGAGCGCGCACCTGACGGCCAGATCAAGGTCGTTGAATGGCCGACGGTTGCGCCGAGAGAATGAGCCGAGCGGGGAATTACTATGGTCGTCGATTTGTACGTCGGAAGAGCGCGGCTCACGGGTAATCTTCGATGAGCCGCAAAGCGTGCGTGGTGGGCGCTGGTCCCAATGGGCTGGCTGCGGCCATCGCGATGGCACGGGCGGGACTTCAGGTAGATGTTCTTGAGGCGGAAGCTTCGCCCGGCGGAGCGGCGCGCACGATGGAATTAACGCTGCCTGGCTTTTTGCACGACTTTGGGTCCGCGGTCCATCCACTGGCCGCCGGGTCGCCTTTCTTCTCTTCCCTCCCCTTGCAGGATCACGGACTGGAATGGATCCATTCTCCGGCGCCGCTTGCCCATCCGCTCGACGACGGTACGGCTGTCGTACTGGAACGCAACCTTGAGGACGCCAGGGCTTCGCTGGGCGCAGACGGCAAGGCATGGGCTAGTCTCCTGCAGCCGTTTGTCGAGACCTGGCGCGAGTTCGCTCCCGACGTGCTTCGCCCCATGCCCACGATCCCGGCGCATCCCTGGCTCATGGCGCGCTTCGGAGCGAATGCGCTTTTCTCCGCGAAAACAATTGCGCGCCGCTTTCAGAGCGAGCGCACCCGCGCGCTATTTGCAGGTTTGGCGGCCCACTCGTTTCTTGGCCTGGATCAACTGCTGAGCGGCGCATTCGGAATGTTGATGGCCGTGCCCGCGCACGCCGTCGGCTGGCCGATTGCGCGCGGAGGCTCCCAGTCGCTTACCAACGCGCTCTGCAGTTATCTGTCGACGTTTGCTGGGAAGGTAACAACTTCTGCGCGCGTCGAGTCGCTTTCGGCGTTGGATGACTATGACGTGACGCTCTGTGACGTCACCCCGCGACAACTCCTGAAAATCGCGGGCTCGCGTCTATCGAAGAGCTACCAGCGCAAGTTGGAGCGGTTTCGCTACGGTCCTGGCGCATTCAAAGTAGATTACGCATTGAACGGACCCATTCCGTGGAAAGCTCCAGGGTGCTTGCGCGCCGGGGCTCTGCACCTGGGCGGAAGTTTCGAGGAGATCGCGGCGTCCGAGAAGACCATGCGAAATGGACAACCCGCAGAACGGCCCTTCGTCTTGCTGGCGCAACCCAGTTTGTTCGATCCTTCGCGTGCTCCTGCCGGCAAACACACGGCATGGGCTTACTGCCACGTACCTAACGGATCGAAAGTCGATATGTTGGAGAGACTGGAAATGCAGATCGAGCGCTTCGCTCCGGGATTCCGTGAATGTATTTTGGCGCGGCGCGTTTTCTCTCCCGCGCAACTTGAAGCCATGGATGCGAATCTGGTAGGAGGCGACGTTGGAGGGGGCGCGATGGATATTGGCCAATTTCTGTTTCGTCCGACCTGGCGGCACTACGCGACCTCGGCAAGGGACATCTACATCTGTTCGGCGTCAACCCCGCCCGGAGGCGGCGTCCATGGCATGTGCGGCTATCAGGCGGCCAAGATGGCGCTCGCCCGCATGACCGTGTGAAACGTGACCGCAAATACCAGGCATGCTGATTGCAATCAATTTTAATTCGAGCCGGCCTTGGGAAAGGCAAGACTCTTGGTCGTCCGTTGCGTCTTCTAAGCATCACGCATTTTAGCGCCCGAGGCGAGCTCTTTCCGCCCCCCTAATGGTCAGGCAGCGGCTGCAGTTGCTTCACGATCTCCCGTTCGAAAACCGAGATATCGGTGGCGCCAATGTGTTTGGCATAGATACGGCCATCGCGTCCGATCAGGAAGGCGATGGGCAACCCCAGTATGCCCCCGTATAGCTCGCCAATTTTCGCGTTCCCCATTACTACCGGATAGTTGATCTTGAAGCGCTGGCAGAAATCTCTGACCGGTTCTGGCGAGTCATCCATGGAAACCCCTATGATCAGAAACCCCCGATTTCCATACTTGCTTTGAAGGTCGACGAAGTGCGGAATCTCATCGCGGCATGGATCGCACCAGGTCGCCCAGAAATCAAGCAGAACGACTTTGCCCCGGTACGCGGAGAGAGCAAGCTGCTCTCCCGTCAACGTGGGCAGCGAAAAATCCGGAGCCACCGCATCTTTGCCCACTGCCGGGTGCAGAGTAGATCGGAACGGATGTTCGATGAAAGAAATCCCGATGGCGGCTGCTACTACCGCTATAGCGATCAGAAAATGCCTGGCGTTCACGAGACGATAAGCCTTAGGAAGCTCTGATTAGGTGCCGGCAAGAAGCATAAACCACAGGGTTCACGGAGGTGCACAGAGACTTGAACAGAACTTCCCTTAGTCGCCGGTTGCAACAGGATAGCCCTTGTTTACCCAGTCAGTCCCGAAATTGTCGGCAATATAAAGGACCTTGACGTTGCGGAAGCCCAATTCGTGCAGCGCGTCGTTCGCCGGCTTGACGTTCGGACAATGGGTCCAGGGACAACACCCGCAATAAATCACGATGAACCTGCTCCGCGGCAGGGTCGCGACGCGTTTGCGCAACTGCTGCAGGCCATCCCCACTCGACGCAGGGCCGATGTATTCCGAGCCAGGAATGTGGGCCTGCTGAAAAAGTACATGAGAACCTACATCAATCATGAGCGGCTTCTTGCCTTGCGAAGACTGAAGGATTTTGACCAGTTCGGCAGGGTTAATTCGTTGTGCGGCCGGTATGTCGCTTGCCTGAGCGGAAGCCATCGGGGCCATAAAAGCGGCGACTATAAGAATTGCGGCGGTCAGAATTGCACATGTCCGAACCGAGGCCGTCCCCAACCCGCGAAGCGGTTGGCGATTCTTAAAAAGCCGCTTTCGCATCATCCGGGATTCTCCAGTTTTACCAGCGCAGCCCTACCGTGATGGGCGAAACCACGGACTGGACGTCACTGAAGTATGCTTTGTGGTACCGAAACTCGGCGTACACCTTGGCGTGGTGCCAGTGCTCCAGGCTGTAGGTGATTCCTCCGCCCAAGTTGTAGCCGCCGGCGATTTTCGAAAACGAGGAGAGCCTAACCGCCGTATTCTGAACCGATGGCGGATTGCCCGTGCAGTACACGTCCCACCATCTCTCCCAAACATCCTGGCAGACGGTGCCCGGCGGCAATAGTTGCGACGGGCTCACCGAGACGCTCCGTCGATAGAAGCCCACGCCAAGAATTCCGTAGGTGCCCCATCTGCCCAGGTGGTAGGGCGACCTGACAAGCCCGTTCAGCGATACCGAGTTCATCGATCCGGTAGTGTTCGGCACCGACTGGGAGTTGCTTACCCAGGGCCGCGGATTCAGGTTGTAGTACATATACTCGCCGCTCACACCGAAAATGTGGCCGAAGTTCAGACCCGCGCCTGCCGTGCCCTCAAACGAGTTTCCGACAAAATTGGCGACCGCGCCCCGGCCAATGCCGAGTCCCGCACCCACGTTAAAGTTATATCGTGGGTACTTCGGTTGCTCATCCGATTGTCCCCACGCCAGTGCAACAGCCAGCCCGAAACAAAATAAGAATAAAAACGAACGCTTCAGCAATCTTGATCTCCCGTTTCGCAAGTCAATATCTGCAAAAACATTTTCCAGGCATGTTTCCAAAACATATTCCCAGAATAAGCTCTACTGTAACTGTTCTTTCGTTAAGATGCGCGGAGGGAGGGACTTCACGGAGCTCTTTTCTCTCTCGCGTCAGTGCCGGGGGCCCGCTGGCGCGCCGGAGTGATTGAGCTTCCTGTAAAGTACCGGCCAGTACTCACGCATCAGATTTCCTCCAGCACGGGTGGCCAAGCCTACGCCATAGCGCAGGAGAGTATCGCCGGCCGTGCGGTTGCGATCCGGCCAATAGGCGTTCGCCAGACCCTCGCCCAGCAGCGGCCCGAGCAGGCCGGATACGTTCGCCACCTCCCGCCCGTCGTCGCTCCGCGCCACGAACAACCGGCGCACGGCATATTTCACGCCGCGCGCAAAACCTGGATCCCGCTGCGGAAAGTAGCGGGGATCTTCGTGTAGCGCCGAGGCCAGTACAAACGTCCCGAAGAATTCTCCCGAGGCCCCGCGCGCCAGCGAGGAGCCGAAGCGCTTGCCATAAGCATTCCAGCCTTGACCGAAGCCGGTCGGCGAATCGGCCGCTTGCCCAATCGCCGAACCCAGCACTGACCCCATGACCGCGTGTACCGAAACGCTGTTGTCCACAAACAACTCGAATTTTTGACCGGGCGATAGCGGCTGAGTGTCGGCGGCAATATCGGGAAAAACGATGGATTTCCGCTCCAGGAGATTGAAGATCTCTACTGGTTTCTTTGCCGCCTGTGTTACTTGCTCGCCGATCGTCTGCGGCTGTCCCGCTTGCTTGGGCGTTTCCTGGCCGGTCCGATCCGGGGCCTTGGTGGTTTCCTGTCCAGTCTGATCCCCGGCCTTGGCGGTTTCCTGGGCTCCAGTGCGCACGGCTGAAACCATCGCGATGACAATGACAAAGATCGAGGCTCTGGCCGAGGCTCGCTTCAAGAACGATGATTTGAATTTTCCAGCGGCAATCGTCCTCAAGGTGGGTCGGCGATTTGGCATCGCTAGAGATTACCGAATACCAAGCCGGACGGCAAACGCCCCCGCCCGTCTGGCGCCTTAACCATTCCGAGGAGGGGAGAATTATTTCTCCTGAATCGACTGCAGGTATTTGACCAGATTGTTGATCCGGACTTGCGCGCTGTCTTTGTGTCCATGCGCCATGGACCGGAACACCGGTCCCCAGATCGGCATCTCGGCGGAGCCATGCGAGGGCTTGGCGAACTCGCCATCGATTGCCTCTCTGACGCGCATCTCAGGAAACACCCCGCGATTCTTCTTCGCCACTTGTGTGAGGTCGGGCGGCCAAACCTTCAGTTCCGGAGAGAACGGCCCACCTCCCTTCCCATCGCTGCCGTGGCACAAAGCGCAATAGGAACTATAGAGTTGCTTGCCTGTAAAGGACTCGGCGTTTGCCGCCTGGGTGCCAGTCTGCGCTGCCGAGGTCATTCCTCCCCAGCCCATGACGATGATGAAAACCAACCCGGCGACCGTCATACTACCCAATTTCCCACGCATTGCAGCCTCCTTCCTGGGCTCTGAATCGGCTTGTTGACGGGCTTTGCCGGGCATTGTGAAACACACTCTGTCACGGCCGCTTCAGACAACGTATTCCGTCAGAGCCAGCACGTACTCCAACAATTCCGGCACGCTCATTCCAGACTCGAGCCACTCGATCATCTCATCCGTGCTCACCCCGGCCCGCGCCGCTACCCGAACCAGTTTGGCGACCGCCCGCTCCAGGACCTCCTGCTGCGCGATCGTCGGCGGATTGGAAGAGTCGCAGCCTGCGTTTAACACGTAACGCATTTCAGCCATTGCAGCACTCCACAGCTTGCACGATGTCCTGTTCGGGATCCCACACTGCTTCGGCTCTCCCGAGGCGGACGGCCAGCAAGGATGACCCGCCAGAATTCCCTGATGTATCTTCGCCCGCGCGATCGATGCTGGCTGTGATCGGCCTTACCCCTTGTTGTGATAGAGGGATGGGGACAAGCCCTCCACTTCGCCCGTTTTCTGCTAGCCTCAGAATTCAGTCATTCCAGAAAGCTGGCTTCATGAACGATTCCACACCCTCTCATCTCGACCTTCAGGCGACGGCCAGACGAATCATGATTGCGGAAGGTTTTGACCCCGATTTTTCACCTCCGGTTCGGCAGCAACTGGCGGAGATCAGCGAACGTTCTTTCTCACTCGCACCCTCACCCGCTTCCTCGTCCGCTTCCTCACTCGCTCCCTCATCCGCTTCTTCGGGCGCGGTTCGCGATCTGCGCAGCCTGCTCTGGTCCTCGATTGACAACGACACTTCGAAAGACCTCGATCAGATCGAGGTCGCCGAGCGCCTGCCGGATGGAAGCGTCAAGGTCATGGTGGGAATCGCCGATGTCGATGCATTTGTTGGCAAGGATTCTCCCATCGACCAGCATGCGGCGCGCGAAACGACCACCGTCTACACCGGCATCTGTAACTTTCCGATGTTGCCCAACGAACTCTCGACGGGAGCCTCTTCCCTGCTCGAAAACGCGGACCGGCCCGCTATCGTGATCGAATTCGTGGTTGACAGCGGCGGCTCGATCAGTTCGAGCGACGTCTATCGCGCCATCGTTCGGAATAAAGCGCAGCTCACGTATAACGCCGTGGGAGGCTGGCTCGAAGGAACGGCAGCGGCTCCGCCGAAAGTGGCAGCATCTGCGGAACTACAGACGCAACTTAAGCTGCAGGACGAGGTCGCGCAGGCGCTGAAGAAATTGCGTTACGAACACGGCGCGCTGAATATCGACACCAGCGAAGTACATCCCGTGGTGCTGAATGATCAGGTCGTCGATGTGGTGAAGCAGGAGAAAAATCGCGCGACCGATCTGATCGAAGACTTCATGATCGCCGCCAACGGAGTGGTCGCGCGCACGCTGGCTAATGTCTCATCCTTGCGCCGTATTGTGAAAACTCCCGAACACTGGGACGGAATCGTGCGCCTGGCGGCAGCGCACGGTGGAAGCCTGCCCGCGCAGGCGGATTCTAAAGCTCTCAATGACTTCCTGATGAAGCAGAAGTCCGCCGATCCCGATCATTTCGCCGACTTATCGCTCGCGGTGATCAAGCTGATAGGCCCTGGACAATATGTTCTGGAGCGTCCCGGAGATCCGGAGGCCGGGCACTTTGGGCTGGCGGTGCAGGACTACACGCACTCGACCGCCCCCAATCGCCGCTTTGCCGATGTGGTCACGCAGCGCCTGATCAAGGCATGGCTTTACAAACAACCGGGCCCGTACTCCGATGAGGAATTGACGGCCATAGCTGCAAACTGCACACAGAAAGAAGACGCAGCGCGAAAAGTCGAACGCGAAATGACCAAGCGCTTGTCCGCGGCCGCGATGTGCCATCGCATCGGGGAGACGTTCGACGCAATGGTCACGGGAGTGACTCCGAAAGGCACGTTTGTTCGAGTGCTGCAACCGCACATTGAGGGTTTGCTGGCGCAGGGACAGCAAGGTCTGCAGGTCGGCGACAAACTGCGAGTGAAACTCACGCGAACCGATGTGCAGCGCGGGTATATTGACTTTGTGAAGGCCTAGCGCTCAGCCGCCTTTTTTTCCAGTTCGGACCAGCGGGCATAGAGTGTGTCTAACGCATGCTGAGCGGCGTCCAGTTCTGCCTGCGCGGCCACCAGACGTGCGGCATCGGTCGCGTTAGCCGGATCTTCGAGCTCCGCCCGTTTCGCTCTCACTAACTCCTCAGCTTCCTCGACTCGCTGCTCAATGGTCGAGTACTCGCGCGCTTCCAGATAGGAGAGCTTCTTTCTTGCCTCTGAAGCGGGCCTCGAACTGACTGAGGACTGCGGGCGGGCCGCTGCGGCCTCCGCCTTCGAGCACTCCATCTGCCATGCCTCCCACTGCGCGTAGTCGGCGAAGCGTTCGACTCCGCCGTTGCCGTTGAGGCCCAGCACAATGTTGGCGACGCGGTCGAGCATGTAGCGGTCATGCGTGACCAGCACGAGCGAGCCCGGAAAATCGAGCAGGCTTTCCTCGAGAATATCCATGGTTGGGATATCGAGATCGTTGGTAGGCTCGTCGAGCAGCAGAATATCGGCGGGCTGAAGCATGAGCTGCGCGATCAGGACGCGCGCCCGTTCTCCACCGGAGAGACGCGAGACTGGTTGACCAAGTTGCTCGCCATTGAAGAGAAAGCGGGCGGCCCATCCAGCAACGTGAATGACGCGATCGCGATATACGACCGAATCGCCGTCGGGAGCGAGCGCGCGGCGCAGCGTGACGTCGTCGTCAAGCGTGCGGCTCTGGTCGAAGTAGACGATGCGCAGACGATCGGCGCGTCGAATCTCGCCCGAAGCCGGAGCCAGTTCGCCTTGCAGCAGCCGAAGAAGAGTGGTTTTGCCGCTGCCGTTCGGCCCGACAAGGCCGACGCGCATTCCGGCGGTGATGGTGAAATTGAGGTCCGCAAACAGCGCGCGATCACCGAAGGTGTAGCCTACGTTTTCTAGTTCGATCAGTCGTTTCGTTTTTCTGTCGGTGGCGGAAAAATCGATTTGAGTGGAAGCGGTGCGGGTTCTATCGTTGAGGTCTGCGAGTTCGTTCATCAACTCGCCGGCCTTGCCGATGCGAGCTTTGGACTTTCTGGTGCGGGCTTTCGCTCCACGGCGCAGCCACTCGATCTCGCGGTGCACCAGGTTTTCGAGCGCTTCCTGGCGCAGCGATTGGGCATGAAGAAACTCTTCTTTTTTTTCGAGGAATTCGCTGTACGTCCCATGAACGCGTAGCGAGCCATTGGGATACGTTCGGTTGAGTTCCACCATGTCGGTAGTGACGTTCTCGAGAAAATAGCGGTCGTGACTGACGATGACGCTGGCGAATGAGGCTGACTCGATCAGTTCCTCGAGCCATGTGATTCCGAGGAGGTCGAGGTGGTTGGTGGGCTCGTCGAGAAGAAGGATGTCGGGATGCTGGACGAGAGCTTCGACCAGCGCCAGGCGTTTCTGCCAGCCCCCGGATAATTCCGCGGCCGGGGCGTCAGGGTCGTCGAAGCCGGCGCGCCCAAGGTTCTCGGCAAAGCGCGCTCCGCGCTCCGATGCGGAGAGGTTGCAACGCTCAAGTGCGGCATCGATCACGGAACGCACCGTGGCTGCGTCTGGAAAATGCGAATCCTGTTCGACGTAACACAGACGGATGCGTTTGCGAACCGCAACTTCCCCGCCATCGGGTTCCACCTCGCCCACCAGAATGCGCAGCAGCGTGGACTTGCCCGACCCGTTCGGACCAATCAGTCCGATGCGGTCGCCTTCGGAGATGGTGAAAGAGACATTTTGAAAGAGCGGCTTCGCTCCGAAGGCCTTCGAGATTTCCTGCGCATTGATGAGAGGTGGCATTCGCTGGGCTGAATCGTTCGCGCTGAATGGCTGTGCCTACTTTAAGGCTTCGTCTACTTTAAATCCTTGGCGGCTTGTTTTAGATCGTCGAGGCGGCCAAGATCGCGCCAGGAATATTCGTCCGCGCGAAAGCCGAGGATTGTTTCCCCTTGGCCGGCGAGTCGCAGGTATGAAGTGATGATGGAGAAGACCCCCTGCTCCGTAAGTTTTTCGAAGAGGCGTGGGGAGACGATGTGGATTCCAGTGAAAGCCAGAGCCTGCACATGCCGCGAGGGGCGGACCATTTCGAGCGGGGCTTCGCGACCCAGGCGGCGGCCGCAAAGGTGCAGACATTCGTCGAAGAGCAGGTAGCGCGAGGTTTCGCGGTCCTGTACCGCCAAAGTGGCGAGCGCTTTATTTCTGGTATGAACTTGCGCCATGCGGGCCAGATCGATGGTGCTGATGACGTCAACATTGTGTACGAGGAACGGTTCTTCAGAGTGGGGATTCTCGCCGAGGAAGAACGGAGCGGCTTTTTTCAGGCCTCCGCCAGTGTCCAGCAAGATGTCCTCACGGGAGACTTCTAGTTTCATGCCGAAGCTGTTGTTCGCTTTCAGATACTCGACGAGTTGGTCTCCAAAATGATGGGCGTTGATGATTACGTCAACGATTCCAAAGGTTCGCAGGCGGGCTAGAGCCGTTTCCAGAAGTGTTCGTCCGTTGATTTCTACGAGCGCCTTGGGGCGGTCGCCGGTGAGTGGACGCAGACGGGTGCCGAGACCGGCGGCGAGGATCATCGCCTTCATCGAGGCTGTGGCTCCAGACTCTTCGGCTCTAAGTTTTTCTGCGTCAAATCTGGCTGGTTTAAACTTTGCTGATCTAAAGCGGGCTGCCCCAGATTCTGCTTCTCCAGTTCGCGATGATGCAGGATTACTTCGACTCCATTGCGGCCGCGCAAGTGTTTGGCCAATTGTTCGGCCAGATAAACGGAGCGATGCTGGCCTCCCGTGCAACCGAATGACACCATGAGATCCTTGAACCCGCGGCTCTGGTAATTATTTACGCTTGAGTCGACAAGGGCGATCACGCTGGCGAGAAACTGGCGCACGCTCTCTTGCTGCTCGAGGTATTCGACGACCGGGGCGTCTTTCCCGGTCAGAACCTTAAAGCGCTCCGCGCGCCCGGGATTGGGAAGGCTGCGGCCGTCGAAGATAAATCCACCGCCATTTCCGGTATCGTCTTTCGGCAACCCCCGGTGGAATGAAAAGCTGGACAAACGCACGGTGAGCTTGCCGGATGCGGAGGCTACGCCCTGCAATTGTTCGGAGGCGACCATGGTCTTAAACGCCTCGGTGAGCGTAGGCAGCGCAATGGGCAACTCCACGTTATGCAGGAGCCAGCGAATGTTTCGCAGCGCATAAGGAACGCTTTGCAGGAAGTGAGTCTTGCGCTCGTAAAAGCCGCGGAAGCCATAAGCGCCGAGGGCTTGCATGATGCGAACGTAGACGTAGGCATAGTAATAATGCATGAACGCCGAGCGGTCTTCCGGCAATTTCAAGCCGCCGGAAAAATCGCCCAGGGTATCGAGGTAGAGATCGAGCAACTGCTGGCGCAAGTCGGGCGGCAGGTCAGCTTTGGCGTCGTAGAGAAGCGAGGCGATGTCATATTGCAACGCCCCTTTGCGGCCGCCTTGATAGTCGAGGAAAAACGGATCGCCGCCGCACAGCATAATGTTGCGCGACTGGAAATCGCGATAGAGAAAATAGTCGCGGTTGGCGCTCAGCAGGAATTTCGTCAGGCGGCTGAAATCGTCTTCCAGCGCTTGTTCGTTGAACGGAATGCCGGCCAGGCGGAGGAAGTAGTACTTGAAATAGTTGAGGTCCCAGGCGATGGATTGGCGGTCGAAACTGGCGCGTGGATAACACACCTTGTAATTCAGGTCGCGTCCGGCTTCAACTTGAAATCGTGGCAACAGGGCGACCACCTTGCGATAGGCTTCCATGCCAGGCGGGGCGACCGTAGCGCCAGAACGATGCTGCGATAGGAATTCAAACAGCGTCGTGTCGCCGAGATCCTGCTCGAGATAAGCTCCGTGAGCCAAGTCTTCGGCGTAAATCTCGGGAACGGGCAGACCGTGGCGGCGAAAATGGCGGGAGAATTCGAGGAAAGCGGCGTTCTCTTCACGCACGTCGTAAAGAATGCCGATGGCGGTGATTGTTTCACCGGGTTTTCCGCTAGACGGTTTTCCGGCAGGCGTTTTTCCGCCAAACAGGCGGATGATCTTGCGGCCGGATCCGCTCAGTTGGCCCTGGAGCGGCTGCACATGCTCGACGGGCACGTGAAAACGTTGTTCAAACAAGCTTTGCAAAACGTCCATGGTAATGATGGATGTGGCAATGATGAGATAAAGATATCATTGAGACGCGGAAGCGCCTGGATCGACTGCCCCACTTAAGCCAAAGAAAGGCTTGAATGGGCCACCGGGGCAGCACACACTCAAGGAAGCCGTCACCCCAAAGGTCGCGAAAAGGTGAGGTCTCTGCGTCCTGTGAAGAATCTTCGTTGCTGCTTCTTAAGCTATTTTTGCCGGTTTGCGCCGCTTTACAGACTGAAGAACAGTTGCAGGAAGTTGCAGAACCCGAATCTTCGGGTTTCTTCTGCTTTTGACGTGAACCGCGATTCCATCAGCTTCGGGGAATGGCTCCGAAACCACCTCAAACTCCTCCCCGTAAAGCCGAACTCGTCCCGACGTTGTATACCCAAGATGTTTAACCCTTGCACAGATTTCCAAAACGGAGGCAGATTCAAGATTGCTCATGATAGCCCTATTATACGCCCGAAGACCCAGCCAGATGAGCGCCCGAACCTATTGATTTAGCGGAAGATAGCGGAGGGATGCCTCTTTGAGCGTGGAACTGGAGACAGGCGCCCAACCTTCAATCAGGTTTGATGACCAGCGTTCCGATCACGGACCGTGGCCGACGACGGGTTCGAGGTCGGGCGCGGAGCGTGCGCTTGTTGCGGCTGTTTCCTGCGGTAGCCTTGCTGGGCTGAGCGTGGTTGGGCTGAGCATGGTTTGCTTGAGGAGCCTCCAGTCACGGTCGACATCCTCCTGGGAAAGACCCCGTGGCGGGGAATGGCGTAATTCGGATTCCAGGCGAGCCTCAAGGATCTGCTGGGCTAAGTGCGGCGGAGCATCGCCATTTAAAACATTTTCAGCGGAGGCGCCGACCCGAACCAACCGCCCTCCAATCTGGATCTGGAGAATCGGCCCGTTTTGATCGTCGAATTCCATCCGGGCTTTCGCCTGCAGCCGCTCCCATGCCTTGTCGATATTTTGTCCGGAAGGTATCGGATCGGCTTCGGCCAGAAGATGCTCGAGTTGTTTCTGGTAAACCTTTCGATCCGCGCGGGCAATCGGAGGCAGGGGATCGCTGCCCGGACTGAAAACCAGTGCGTCGCGACCCGGTTCGAATTGACCGGCCCCCGTTCCAACGTAGACCGCAAATACGCAACCCGCAAAGATCGGGCTGGCGATTGCGCTGGGCACAATATATTTCTTCGACTTGAGGAAGGACTCGACCACTCCATGCGGGGTGGAACTGCGGGGCATACTCCCCGGCACCTGGGAGATAACCAACTTCGAGAATTGGAGTTCGGGATGATGTGTGCTGAACTTCACCAGCATTTTCGCGATCTGTTTAGGCGTCGTGATGCCGACATCCGCAATCAGGCTGCGATGCAGGGTCTTCGGGTAATAGAAGTTGATGACGTCCTTGGCAAAATCGGCGCAGTTCCTGGAAGCTAGGTGAAAGTGGGAACGATTGGGCGATGAGTTGTATTTGCGAATGAGCGCCCCGTCTTGCTCGGGCGTGGTTTCGATCTCGAATCCGTAAATTGTCCGATCGTAGGACGAGCCGACGAGTTGATACCAGTTTCCGCCGGGAGTTCCGCCGTTGGCCGTGTCGGGCGCAATGTTCTCAAGATATTTCCGGCGATACCGATCGCGCAGGAAGGCAGCCATCTTCGCATCGGCGAACAGCGGTACATCCTGAGGGCGCTCGACGGCATACAGGTACGGGATCAGCGGGATTGCCAGCCAGTCGTATCCGTCGATCGCATCATAGCGGCTGAGGACAACGCCAGTTTCTCCCCGCGCGCAGGCGCGAAGGACCAGAGGAGAGTCAGCGCAGACACCGGACAGATAAACTGCGGCGTGGCCGGTGGCGGTGAAAAAGCCCATGTGGCCGTAAGGCGCTTCCAGAAGCAAGGTCGCGGAAGCGCTGGCCAGTGATACGCCGGCCAGGAGCGTTACGATGAGACCGAAGAAAGCGCGCCGCATGGATTGGATGTGGCGTAGCGACATAATCTCCTTGGACGACTAGAACTCCCTTACCGTTGTGCAACCCCGACAGTTTTGAAAACCCTGAGGTCGCAGAATAGTTGCTCACGGATTCGTAAAACCAGGTAACCGAAGGTCAGAAGAAATCGAAAAAGCCGGGAAGATGATGCGATCAGCGCATAGATTGCGAAAAGCAGGCCCCCGCCACAATCCAGTCAGCAGAGGTTCTCTCCGCTTGTTAGGGATGCTCTGATTAAGTGTCGGCAAGAAGCGCAAACCACCGGGTTCACGGAGGACCGGAGGTGCTTGATCAGGGCTTCCTTAGGGCGCTGCTGATCGTTGAACCGCCTGTTGAATGAACCATTCCTGGCTATTCAATTCGCGGCGGTTAGCGTGCCGGGGATCCCGGGAATATGTTCCGTCGGGATTCATGTGCCGCGCCTTAACTACTTCATTCAGGTAGATGGCCAAAACCTCATCGCGCAGATGGCGCACCAGCTTGGGGTCCTGCACGGGGAAGAGCAACTCGACGCGGCGATTCAGATTGCGCGGCATCATGTCAGCACTGCCCAGATAAACCTCTTCTTTACCGTTATTGTGGAAATAGAACATCCGGCTGTGCTCGAGAAAACGGCCCACGATGCTGGTCACGCGGATGTTCTCGCTGATCCCCGGGATGCCGGGACGCAGGCAGCACATGCCGCGAACCAGCAGATCGACTCGCACTCCCACCTGCGACGCTTCGTACAGTAACTGGATCATGCGCCGGTCGATGAGCGCGTTCATCTTGAAAATGAGTTGACCATGTCCAATCTTTTTCTGGTGCTCGATTTCCCTGCGGATGAGCTGTTCCAACTGATCGCGAAGATTTACCGGCGCCACCAGCAATTTCCTGTATTCCACCTTGGCGGAGTAGCCGGTGAGGTAGTTGAACAGGTCGGTGCAATCTTCGCCAATGGCTTCATCGCAAGTCAGCAGCGCAACATCGGTGTAGAGCTGTGAGGTGAGAGTGTTGTAATTGCCGGTGGAAAGGTGGACATAGCGGCGAATCCGGTCTTTCTCCCGCCGGACCACCAGGGCCGCCTTGCAGTGCACTTTCAGGTTCATCAGGCCATAGACAACATGCACGCCCTCGCGCTCCAGCCGCCGGGCCCATTCGATATTGCTCTCTTCGTCAAAGCGAGCCTTCAGTTCGACCAGGACAGCGACCTGTTTCCCGTTGTCGATGGCTTCCAGCAATGCCTCCACGACGGGAGCGTTGCGGCCGACGCGATAAAGCGTGATCTTGATGGCCAGCACCGCGGGATCGCGCGCCGCCTGCTGCAGGAATCCGACAACCGGCTGGAACGAGTCAAACGGGTGGTGCAGGAGAATATCCTGCCGGCGAATGGCGGAGAAAATGTCCTCGCCCTCTTCTTGCGGCTGCAGCGCGGAAGCTACGGCCGGGACGAAAGGCTTATCTCGAAGATCGGGGCGGTCGATGGAGAGCAGGTGCTTGAGGCGATTCAGGGCCAACGGGCCTTTCATCTTGTATACATCGCCGGGATCGAGCTCGAGATTCTTGAGCAGGATGTCGAGCACCTCGGAAGGCATGGCATCGTTGACTTCGAGCCGCACCACATCGGCAAACCTACGCTGCCAGACCCCCTCTTCCACCGACTCCAGCAGATCGCCTGCCTCGAGCTGCTGAATTTCGGTCTCCGCGTCGCGAGTCACATGAAACGGATGGGCCTCTAGAACCTTCATGCCCGGAAACAGCGCCTGCAGATTGTCAATGATGAGTTGTTCAAGCCAGACGAAATACTGCGCCTTCAGTGCCTTCGATTTTGTTTTGGACTCCTTGCCAGGATTGTTTATGGGCACAAGTTGCGGCAGACTGTCGGGGACTTTGAGGCGTGCGAAATGCTCGACTCCCTGATGGTCGCGAATCAGAACAGCCAGATTAAGGCTGAGATTCGAGATATGCGGGAAGGGACGTCCGGGATCGAAGGCCAGCGGCGTCAGTGTGGGGAAAACGGTTTCGGAGAAATAGCGGCTGGCTGCGGCGACCTGCGCCGGGGTGAGCTGCGAGTATTCGAGTACGTGGATGCCCTCTTTTTTCAGGCCGGGCAAAAGCCGAAGCCGCAAACAATCCTGGCCAGCCTTATACAGTTCGGCAACGCGCTCGCGGATGGCGATCAGTTCATCGCCGGGAGCCATGCCGTCCGGCCCGGACTCCAGCGCGCCGCTCTCTAACTGACGCTTCAGACCAGCCACCCGCACCATGAAAAATTCGTCGAGATTGGAACCTACGATCGAAAGAAACTTCAGACGCTCCAGCAGAGGATTTTGCTCGTCCTGTGCCTCTTCGAGAACGCGCACCTGAAAAGCCAATAAACTCAGTTCGCGATTCAGGTATAGGGAAGGATCGTCGAGTGCGGGAGCGGGCGGCGCGGAATGATTGGAACCTGGCTCGCTGCGACGCTTGCGACGGGAGGGGGCGGTCACACCATTTCTGGCCAGAACCATGACATGAGTGTACTAGAGGTATTTCAAAGGATTGTGAAAACGGGTGGTGGGTCAAATGAGCCACTACCGAAAACCGGGCTATGGGTATTTGTCTGAAATGTGCCTTGATGGTTTTTCGGTGATAAAGTCTTGATTACTTGCTCAACGCTTCCATTGCGGCAACGATGGGTTGCGCCCGGTCTCTCTCCTGCTGCAGAAAGATGGTTGTTTCGGTAGTGCCCAGGAGCACATCAAGGGCGAACAATGCGTCGAATTTCCGCTTGGTTCCCAGCGCGTCAGCCCGATTTTCGAGGGCCCCCCGCGGATCGTTAGCGGCCTCATCGAGCGCTAGTTCGGTGCTCTCCCGCCACGCAATCTGCTCGGGCTGAGCACGTTCGGGATGGGGGTGACGGAGAGCCTCCTTGACGCGTTCCCAGTGTTCGGCCTCCTGCTGCGCGTAGATTTGCGTTTCATTGGTGCCATTGCGCGTGTCGACCGCAAACAACGCGTCTGCCTTGACCTTGGCTGCTAGTGCATCGATTCGGACCTCGGGGAGCAAGGTCGTGTCATTGGCAATCTTGGCTATGCTGGCGTCACACTCTTCCAATATTCGCGAGCGTTGTTGGGCGAGCGTGGGAGCGGGATGTGGAGATGTGGCGTGATGATGCTGGACAGTGAAAAGCGCGTAGCATATGGCCAGCGTCAGTGCAATTCCGGCCAACATTCTAATGGAATAACTCTTCATAACCTCTGAACCTGCGGAATGCTAGCACTTAGGGCTGATTGAACGCGGTGATTGGGATCACGTCGCCTTAGGTGCCGTGCGCTAGGCTCTTTCGATAGCGCCACGTAATCATGGCCAAACCGGAGGCGATCAAAATAATGCTCGCGGGTTCGGGCGAATTGGGCTGCTTATGCGGATGGCAGTTCTTGTCCATGACTCCGTCTTTCACCTGGCAGCCAGCAACCGGCGATCCGCCGAGTGGCGCGTAGGGGAAGGCAAATCCACCCGCGTACAGTGGTGCCATGACCGTTGGGCCGATGGGCAAATTGGCTGCTGGCGGGCCAAATCGAGGCGGCAGAGGCGGACCTGCAAGCGCGACCGGCTGATCCAGCACGGCTTCTTCGGGCTCCTGGTCGGAGACGTCCGGTTTCGCCGTCTCGGAAACCTGATTGCCACACTTCGCCCGAGCCGTGATCTTGCCATCGGTCAGCAGCAGTTCACCCGCCCGCAGGCGAATTTTCTTGCTCGTCCAGAAGATGGTGTCGCGGATGCGATAAGAAACGTAAACTTCCCGCGGCTCGGTCACGCGCACCAGGTGGGCCTTGCTGTAATCGAAGTGTGCGTAATGCTGGGAGACCGCGCGGTCGTGCGCAGCTACCACACGCAGTGCTGCCGGATTCTTGACGCCTCCCGGCACAACCGAGTAGGGATACACACCCGGAATCCGCTCAATGTACCTGGGGCGTTTGTCGCGGTGCGGCGAAATCCAGGACAGGTCCTGCCGGAAGCTGGTTCGCGCCCGGAAGGAATTATACGAATTCCGTGAAAGGTGGCGCGACGCCGTGAACAAGCGGTCGGCATTCTGCCAGCAGACGGCAGCAATGATCGTTACGAGGATTGCCACTCCGAATATGCGCTGCTTCCGCAGACGACGCCGGTACCAGGTTCGTCTCCGGCGGGGCTCGCTACCGGACACATCGTAGGTCACAAAATGCTCCTGCGCAGACGGGACAGGGGAATAAACTGTGCAACACTCCAGCGACTAAAACTGGAGTGCATGAGCCAGTGTGAATAGAGGAAGTGAGCGCGTACCAAACATAATCTTATCAGTGCTGTGCAGTTAAATTTACTCGAAAGTGCAAACGAAACATTTACAGATTCCCAGTTTGGGAAAGGGTCGTTCTTGCAAAGGGTCAACGCTCATTTCTCCTATACGAACAGACTAAGCTCGTCGAGGGAGATGTCTATGGCCCGAATCGGTAGTAAGCGAGAAAGTTACGTAGGATCGCCTGCCATCAGCCCACCCCTATTGCGCTGAAATTCCTCCAAAGCGGTAAGTAAAGCTTACGCTCGCATACGAGGGCATGCGCACACCCACCACCTCACTCACTGGATCCGCGGGCACCAATCCATCCGGTCCAATACCCACTTTCCCGGGTCCGTAGAGCGAGGCTGCGGCGAAGTTCTCCGTGGTCTGCCCGGTCCAGCCGCTGGCCAGCATCATGTTCACGCCGACGTTGATCCGTCCTTCCTGGAAAGGCCGCGATACCGCCAACCGGAATTCCCTATTCGGCACGCCGACGCAGTAGCCCGTTCCTCCGGTGAGCGGCTGGCTGGCATCGCAGGAAGTCCCGAGGACCTTCTGGCCCACGTACTCGAACTCGCCCTTCGCCTGCAAGTGGAAGGGCAGTTTCTGATACGTCCCCGTGAGATCGCCGATCAATCGCGGAGCCTCGGGCGTGATCGATGAAGTGGCCAGCTCCAGCAAGCGCGCATCCGCCTGCTCGAAGGTTGCCAGCAATCCTCCATGCGTGAAGCTTTGCCGAACTGTAAACGCCAGGTACCGGATGCGGCCCGGCCCCAGGTCGAACTGCAATCCCTGGTCGGGATCGATCTTGCCGTACTCGGCGCTTTGCGTCTCATGTCCCAATGTCAGCTTGACGTCGGTTTTGTTGAATGTCTTACTGGCCACCAACTGATAGGAGCGTGCGGTTTCCACCGGGTCAACGGCTCTAGGGCCGTCCAAAGCTGTTCCCTCTCTGGGATCCTCCGTGAAGAACGACTTGCCGAAGCTGAAGGCGATCATCGGAACGTACCACGACTCCTCGGGAACGATCGTGATGGTGGCCTTTGGCGAATTCACCCCCACCCACTTGCTCCAGGAATTCGCCGGGGTGATCAGATCCTGGTTAGTGATATCGATCTCGTCGCGCCGCCAGCCCAGGTAAAAGTGAATGTACTTGCTCAGCTCGCCCTGCCCTGCAACATAGGGCGCCACCGGCGCGATCGTCACATTGTTGGCATCGATCCGGGTGAAAGGCCCGTAGTCCGACGGAGCTGCCGGATTGTAGAAGTCGTAATGATCGAGGTCGTCGCGCCGCGGAGCCTCGCGCTCGTAATCCAACCCGGCCAGAAGCTGAAAGCTCCTGGCAATTTGGTTTACATAAGTCGCATTCGCGCCGGTCACGGTGCGGAATTCACTCTGCCGGATCAGTCCCAATCCGAAGTCCGAGAACAGGGACAGGTTATAGGTGCGGAAGAATCCCGAGAGCTGTACCTGCTGACGATCATCCACCGCCCACCCATCGTTCAGTGCCACCAGAGCCGTATGCGTCTGATCTTTTTGTCGCGGATCGATCGTATCCGGATACTCCACCCAGCCGGCGGCGGCGTCGATGGAATTGAATCCATAAATCGGCCTCAGTCCGGCGACATAACTGTACCCAAGGTAGCCGATTCCGAAGAGCGTCAGGGCGTGGCCACCGGCATGGATGACTTGGCCGCCATTGATCTTGAACTGCTTGCGGTGCTCCAGACGATCCAGAAACCCATTGCCGAACGAGCCCTCCATGGCAAACCACGAATTCGCTGAGGGGCTCATCCCCATTGCGGCCGTAATGTCGCGGTAGTCTCCGGTCAGCGAGATGAACGGATCGAGATGCGAACGCAGTCCATAGATCGCGGCCAGGTTCAGCGCGTGATTTCCCTCACGCACGTTGAAGGCGCCGCCGTCCACCTGCACGCTCTCGATCACATTGGCAATGTAGATATTGGGATCGGCGTAGCCGTTGCCGTGCGCGTTCGCCGACAGATTGTTCGGCACCAGATAGCTGCCCACCTGAATATACTGGGCAATCGGCTCCCCATGGTCGCCCGCCACCCCGGGAGCAAAGTACTGCGGAGCCTTGATGCCGCTCGATGCCGTCTCAATCGGGTAGCCCGGAATCGAAATCGGCGCGCCCGGCCGTCCCGGGTTGGCATCCAGCAAATTCTCGGTGGCGAAAACTTTCATCGCCGGGTCGGGGCTGAGGACATCGAGGTCATTGACATCCGCCGTCACCGAAACGTTCTCGGTGCGCGCGGCTACCTGGCTCAGGCGGACTTCGATGAACGCCGCGGTGCTGGCTGGATTTCCGTCCGCTCCGATCGTAAGCTGCTTGGTCAGGGCGCGGAATCCCGGGGCCCGAACTTTCAGGTCGAATTGGCCAGGCTGCGGGATATCCAATTCAAAGAGCCCGTCCCCTCCAGAAATGGTCGTGCCGAGCACGCTTCCCTTTTCCGAAGAATCGTGGACCGAAAGCTCGACCGTTGCTCCCGGCAAAACCTTTCCCTGCGGATCGATGACCCGGCCCTTCAGAACGGCTTGCTGCGCAAAGAGAAAGCAGGGCAGAATCACGAACCAGCAAATGCCCCGCACCCAAGCCATAGCATGTTCCCTCACCTGGTGCTACCCAGTCAGTGGAATCTGCCTCGTTCCACACTCGCGGCTAAGACCCGGAATGGTAGCCAAGGCTTCCGAGTGGTTTTCGTAACCCTTATCGGCGATGTAGGAATCAAACCGCTGCAGTAGCTCCGAATCGATCGAGACGCCGATCCTCAGCTCGGCCATAGAATCCCCTTCAGGAGTGCGGCCACTCCGAAAGTAACGTAGCACAGACTTGTAGAACATAGCACCGCGCTAAAAAAGGCAGGTAGGATCAACCAGCTACTCTCACGCAGCAGAAGATCGAGCTGGAGGCCTTACAAAAACAGGCCGCTCGAAGGAGCGGCCTGTGTCAAGTTCTGCTGATGCCCGATTTACTACTGCTTTCAACCCGACTCTGATTATTCCCCGCCCGTCATGGCTTACGGCGCCACCGCGGTCTCCGGGAACGAAGCGCTCTTGGCGCCGGGATAGCCGGCCACGACCTTAAAAATACCGGTCGCTGCCGGCAGTTGGAAATACGTTTGGGCCATTCCCTTGATATCGGTGACGGTCGATATTGGGCTCGGGACCCCCTGCGTAGCCGGTGTAAATTGGACAATTATGCCAGACACAGGATTCTTGTAAACGTCTAAAGCCTTGACCACGAGTGGATTGGGCAGGACCGTTCCGCTGGTGCCGGTTTGACGAGCTCCAGAGACCACGGTCAGCAGGGTGGCCGGGCCAGCGCTGGCGATTTCCGTGGCGATCGCGCTGGCGAGATTGGGCGACGCCGCAGTCAGAGTGTAAGTGCCCGCCACTTTGGGAAATGTGTACATCGTGCTGACGGTGCCGTTGGAGTCAGTGACGGCGGTGGGCGGATTGAAGGTGCCCCCCTTGTTGCCATCGCTGAAAGTGACGGTATAGCCTGCCAGCGGCTGACCGGTATAGGGACTCGAGGCCATGAATCGGAGCGGCGCTGCCAATTGGTTCGTCACCGACCCGGTCTGATTGTTACCCGAGATCATGTTCAGGGCATTCAGCAAACCGTACGCTTCCAGACTGGTCTGGGTGGCGGCATAGACTCTTCCATTGGCGACTGTCGGCGTCGAGAAGTGGGCGCGCTTGGGCAGGTTAGTTGTGGAGGCATAGAGCTGCTGCAGTGAAAAGGCATCGTAGGCGTTCAGCGTTCCGCTGATCTCCCATACGATCCCGTTCGTGTTCCCATTGGAGGAAACTGCGGGCGAGGATGCGCCATTCAGCGCCTTGGCAGTTTGCGCGACCGGATTCCATAATCCATTGGAGACCTGGAAAGCCTGCAAGGGCGCGCCGTCCGGAAGGAAGTACACCATTCCATTCCAGTAGGCCGGCGAACACATGAGTTCTCCGTTGGTGATGAGCGCGAACTCCTGGATGATATTGTCGCCCGCCGCGGAGTACCATCCCATGTCATCGCGATTGACAACCCACACAATTCCTTGCTTGCTGCTCGCCAGCACCTCATGGGCATAAGGGCCATCCAGATCGGGCAGTACCAGGGGACCAACCGAGCTTACGTCCAGATCGTGGGAGTTGAGGTAGGCGACGCTCGCCGGGGTGAAGTAGTCGAGGAGTTGCGGCTGTGCTGGAGATGCGGTCCAAGGCGCGGGGCTCAGTTTCAGGACGCTGTTGCTGAAACTCTGCCCGCCGGACGGGACATCGTAATTGACGCTCTCGGCGGTCGAAACAAAGAGATTGCCGTTTTCATCGGCGGCCAGCCCGTTGCCGGTTTGCCAGATCGACGTTAGCCCAATGTCGGGCGAGGTATTGAAAACCCCTGTCTGGTATATGTTCTGCTGGTTCGTAACGTCATAGGCCAGCACCCAGCCACTATTGCTGTCGTTGCAGCCGTTCGAGCCGAAACCCATGTACAGCGTGCCATTCTGCAACAACAGGCCGGGACGATTTTTCTGGTGCAGGCTGTTGAAGACGGTCACGTGCCCCTTCTTGCTGGTGCTGGTGGCCGCAATTTTAACCGGGGGCACCAGATCCGCGCCCGTGCTGAGGTCCAGGGCATGCAGAGAATGATAGACGGTCGCATTAAAAACCGTCTTCGCCACCAGATACATGGTGTGGGCGTTCTGATCGATCACGGGCGTCCCCAGAATGCCTTCCTCGGTGAATCCTCCAGTCGTGCCGCAAGGCAGATACTTGCCACTGGCAATTACGCCGCCGTCGAGCATGCTGGCGGACCACAACTGCGCCCCGCTTTCAGCGTCAAAGGCATAGACCGAATCGGCCTGCGTAACGACGTAGACGACGTCATGGCTCTGGCCGCCAATGTTTACATTGGGCACATAGAGCGGCTGCGCCAGCGCCTGATAGTCGATGGGCACGCTGAACAGGTGGCCAAAGCTGACCTTGTTGACGTTGCTCGTGGTCAGCATGGTCTCGTTGGTATTCGCACCCGAGCGCGTAGCATCGCCGCGGCTGGTAAGGAACGGCTGCTGCGCCATTGCGGAAGACGCAAGCACCGCGGATAGAAACAGCAAGATCGCAATTGCGTGCCATCTGGAAAACGAGTGCCGCTTGACCGGACAGCTCTTATGACTATTTTTCATTTCAGTTCTCGCTAAAGAAGAAGTGTGACGCTTCGCCATGGTTACCTCCGTGTACTTCTCATCGGCAGGGTCTATCAGGGAAACAGCACGTCTCACGCCGGGACAGCGATTTAGACGGGGAGGTAGATCCGACTGATGTACAAGGATTTATATAAACGAGCTCCGGGTGAGGCAATGCCACGAAAGGGGTAGATGCAAGCGATTGCACATTTGAGAGCTTTCCTGGGGGTGTTTCTCCAACTAAGTGATGGTTACTAGAGTCTTGTTTCTTGCTGGAGGTTTACGTAGGGTACCGGCCAGCACCAGCTTGCACCAGCAGCGCTCTTTGCCCAATTCCAAAATCAGGCATCCGTTTGGATGCCCCACGCTTCTTCCCCTTCCTGAAAGAATGTATTCCGGTGCGTTTGCTGCAATTTCTCCAGCGTGATCCACTGCTGCCCTTGCAACCCGACGAATTGCCGCTCGTCTTCGCAGATCGGACAGTGCTGCCGCGGATGGTCAGCGGGAGCAAATTGCGTTCCACTCGTCACACAAAGATGCGTCATGTTCGCCTCATACGATCACGCCTTGGCTCGCATCGTCCTGCCTTTTACCAGTGGAATGTAAAAAGCCAGAAAAGCGGCAGCGAGCAATCCTATGAAGACCGCGACCCATAAAGTTTGTGGTGCAATGGTTTCCGCGACTGGTCGGTAGCGGACGATGAAATAGGAGTCCATCCAGATGAGAATGCTGCTCACCAGACCCGGCGAGTACTCGCGGAAGTGGATCGCCCACCACACATGCCAAAGACCATTGCACAGGCGTTCTATAGCCCATGCGAGTGGAAGAACGAGCCAGCTTCCGCCACGGAGGTCATAGATAACCACACTGGCGATCATGATGACAAAGTAGCCTGTGTTAAACCAAAAGAACTTTCTCCAAGAATATTGCGGCCACCAATGCTGTCGAACCTTTTCGACAAAGCTGCCACCGAGTAGGGATTCATCAATCACATGGATGACATACGCAGCGACCATGAACCAGAACGAGAAGATCAGCGGAACGTCCATACCGTTGCGGCTCCATTGATAGTTTTTTCGATGCGCGATAACGACCGCTCGATTCGCGACCGATCTTGCCGTCCGCTCATCCTCTAGGGAAGCTCTGATTAAGTGTCGGCAAGAAGCATAAACCACAGGGTTCACAGAAGTGCACGGGGGCCTCCAGGGACTTAATCAGAACTTCCCTAGAACTTTGGCTCCTGCGGAATCGGACCGGAAACATGACGATTCGCTGACCGCTTCCAAGTTACCCCGGGTTCTTGCAGCCACGATGCGCCATGCTACGATTTTGAAGTGGTAGCCAAGCGAACAGCGCCGGCTGCGCCATTGAAATCAACGAGTCAAGGAAATCTTCCGTGATACTGTTGTGGGTTAAGGCGGGCAAGCTCCTCCCTGTCGATACCGGCGGCAAAATTCGCTCCTACAATATCTTGCGACACCTCTCGAACCAGCATGAGGTTAAGCTGCTCTCCTACTATCCGGGCGAGCGCGATTCCGCCTACGAAACTGCTCTTCCTGAGCAATTTCCCGGAGCCGAGGTGCTCTGCACGGGAACCGTCGATTCCGATGGTTTCAAGGGGGTACTGGATTATCTCTATCGACTGCCTCATGCGGCTCCCTACTCAGTCACCAAATACACCGATCTGACGGTTCAGCGAGCCGTCGCCGAGCGCTTATCCGGCGGAAAGATTGACTTGGCAATTTGCGATTTCCTGGCGGCATCCTTGAATTTTCCAGACACGTTGCCGATTCCATGCGTGCTCTTTCAGCATAATGTCGAAAGCTCTCTGTGGCAGCGCATGGCAACAACAGAGACGCACCCGCTCCGCAAGCTCTCCTACACCTACGAAGCCGCCCGAATGTTGCGCTATGAACGCCGGACGCTCGGAAAGTTCCACCATATCCTCGCCGTGTCGGAAAATGACCGGCAGCAGATGCTCGAAATGGACCCGCGGTGCGAGATTACGGTGGTACCAACTGGCGTCGACGTAGCCAAGTTTCCGGCTGCTCCCCAATCGACCATAACGCCTCCGCGAATCGTGTTCACCGGTTCCATGGATTGGGAGCCGAACATCGATGCGATGGAATATTTCTGCGCGCAGGTTTGGCCGCGTATTCTGTCGGAGTATCCGGATGCCATCTTCCAGATCGTCGGGCGAAATCCGTTTGCCAGGGTGCAGCGCCTGGCGTCCCAATCCGTGCAGGTCACGGGCACGGTGCCTTCGGTCAAGGATTATCTTCGGGACGCGACGGTCGTGGTTGTGCCGCTGCGCATCGGCGGTGGAACACGCCTGAAGATTTATGAGGCCATGGCCATGGGCAAGGCCTTGGTCTCAACCTCCATCGGAGCCGAGGGTCTCAGTTTCCAGAACGGCCGCGATCTGATGCTGGCCGATGATGCCTCCTCATTTGCCGATGCCATCCTTCTTCTGCTTCGCGATGGCGAGGTCCGCGGGAGATTTGAGCAGGCTGCCCGCGAGCTTGTAACTCAGTATGACTGGTCGGTGGTGGTCGGCCAACTTGCGGAGGTACTGGAGAAGATCACTGCGAATCCGGTAGCGGCGGCGAATGCGAACAATGCGGCGGCAGCGCACCCATGACAACCGAATTTCTGATCTACGGAATCGCCGTCGTCGTCATGTGGTTCGTGTCGTGGAAACTGCGCTCCGTCACCGCTCGACAGACGCTCTATCTGATCGCGAGTTACCTGTTTTACTTCAGTTGGGGCTCGTGGCTGATTGTCATTTTGATTTTCAGCTCGCTGATGAACTATGCGCTCGGCGAGTGGTTGAAAAAACAGATTACTGCGGGTCGACTGTGGGCCGGACTCATCGCCAATCTGGCGCTGCTGAGCGTCTTCAAGTATCTGCCGATGCTCTCAAACATCGCGCCTGCTGGTTCTCCGCTTTTGCTGCTCAAACGGATTTTGTTCCCCGTGGGGATCTCTTTCTGGACCTTCCAGGCGATGAGTTATCTGCTCGAAATTTATCGCGAAGAAGAACTGGATCCGACGCTGCTGGAATTTTGCCTCTACATGTCGTTTTGGCCGACCGTGCTGCAGGGCCCGATCTGCCGGATGTCCGCCATGCTGCCGCAATTCCGCCAGGACTGGGCGGTGAGCAATAACGATCTGAAGACCGGAGTGCGGCGGGTTTCGATTGGCTTCCTGATGGCGGGTCTGGCCATGGTCATGAGCGGCGGGCTCTATGCGGGAGCGGGCGTCGACCCGGTTTTCGACCATGCGACGTTCGCGAATGCCGCGACGCGATTGAGCGGAATCGATGTCTGGTTCCTGATTATCGGCTACGGATTTCAGCTCTACTTCAGCTTCTGCGGATTCTGTCACATCGTGATTGGGGCCGCGCGCTTGTTCGGCATCCAGTTGCAGGAGAACTTTAACCGGCCTTATCTGTCGACGACCATATCCAATTTCTGGACGCGATGGCATATGTCGCTGTCTTTCTGGATTCGCGATTTTGTTTTTCTGCCCCTGGCGACCGCGCGGCGAGAAGTCTGGTGGCGCAATCTGTCGCTCGTAATCGCCATGTTTACCTTTGGAATTTGGCACATTGGCGCAGCAGAAAAGGGTGGCTATCTGCTCATGATGTGGGGCACCTACCACGGCATCTTGCTGGTGCTGCACCGGCAGTGGCAGGAGTTTCGCAAGCGCATGGGATTCGAATGGTCGGGAACGGTGCCGACGCTGATTTCGTGGTGGCTGACATTTTCCGCGGTCTGCATTGGCTACATTTTCTTTCGCGCGGAGAGCATCCCACAGGCGTTCGGCATGTTGAAAGCGATGGCTTCGCTGCGCACCTACCGGCATCTGACGCTCGATCACAGCTTTTACGTGATGGTCCTCGCGGCAGCGGCCGGCTACTTTGCGGTCATCGGCGGAAGCATGCTTCTGGACCGGCTGGCGGAAGCCGCCGACGAACAGGTATCACCAAGCCGCACGCGCCGTTTGTTCGCGATTTTTGCCGACGAACGCTGGGTGTGGATCGTACCCATAGTGATTGTATCGGCGTTGTATTTGAGCGTGATCTTCCAGCCGGGCCATGCAGAGACCGGCCCGGTCATGTATGCGCTGTTCTAGAAATCTTGCGTGTTCGTGTGGTGGCGGGGCTCCGCCCCGCTGTACGGGAACAAGTCCGTAATTACAGGCTTTTTAGGAAGAAAAGGCACTATGCTAGCATTCAGCTCAAACGCAAAATGTGAAGCGAGGCTGCGCCGTTTGTGCCATTAACTGAGACCGATCCGACAGTGGACACTCGCCCGACCTTCACGGCGCAATACCAATCCCTTGCCAAGCGCTTTGCCGTTCGCCTTTGCGTCGCTGTGACGTTGTGCGTGGTCGTGCTGGGCGCGGTTGAATTCTATTCCTACCGGCGCTACTTGCCCGTCGCGGGCGATCAAATGGAGCCCGCCGTCAAGTTGGACCTTGCCCAGGGCGCCACCCCCGCCGAACGCGAATACTGGCAGGAGTTTGAGCAGGCCAACAAAGTCACCTACCACCAGTATGTCCTCTGGCGCCGGCAACCTTACAACGGCGAGGCAATTTCGATCGATCAAAACGGGGTACGCCGAACTCTTAACACGCGCTGCGACGGCAACACATTTACGATCTGGATGTTCGGCGATTCCGTCATGTGGGGCGCGGGTGCGCCCGACGGAGAAACCATTCCGTCATTCATAGCGGCCGACTATGAAAAAGCGGGCCGGCCGGTTTGCATCGTGAACTACGCCGAGAAGGGCTGGTCGAGCACGCAAGAGATGATCGGCTTGATAGAAGAGCTCAAACATGCAAGCCGCAAGCCGGATGAAGTGCTTTTCTACGACGGCGGTACCGAGGCCTTTGCCGCTTATCAGAACGGCCGGCCGGACGTGCACAGCAATTACAACTCCTTTAAGAAATTTCTGGATAACTGGGGCGCCAATCAAAAAGGAGGGTTTTCCTTCTTTCGCCAGACCAACACCTATCGCCTTCTCGAAAAGATTGCCGCTAAAGCGCCATTTCACCGCAAGGAAAGCGCAGCGGTTGCGGGCCCGGATCCCGAGACGATGTCGTCAGCGGTGGTTGGGAACTATGTCCAGAACATGGAGATTGTGGATCTTCTCGGGAAGCAGTACGGCTTCCGCCCAGTCTTCGCGTGGTATCCCAACCTGGCCGTCGGGCATAAAGAACTCACTCCCTACGAGCAACAGGTGCTGAACCTGGAGTACAAGAAGTTCCCGGGCTTGGGTTTGATGTACCAGGCAGCCTATAAGAAGGCCCGCGAATTGAACCGCCCCGATCTTCTATATCTGGGCGATCTGCTGGATGATCAAAAGGCGACGCTTTATGTTGGCATCTCGCATCTGAAGCCGGCCGGCAACCAGATCGTTGCCGACCGTCTCTTCGATATTCTCGAACATAAAACCGGCGAAGGTGCGGCCGGCGAGCAGCGGGTCGGCATGGCGGGGGTAAAGGCATCGCACAGGAGGGCCAAGCATCGTGGCAATTAGTAACTCCGGGTTCCCGGTCGGCTGTTCGGGTGACGTTCTCGGGTTCATGTGGTGGCGGGGCTCCGCCCCGCAAGACGGGGCAAAGCCCCGTCACCACACGTTATTCAAACTAGGAGATTCATGATTCCGGCTCCACTAACCAGAAGCTTGATCAGCGGTTTCTTCCGTTCGCTGCGTGCGAATCCCGCCAGTCCGGCGCTCGAACTGGGGGACGAGGTGCTCAGCTACCAGCAACTCTGGAACTATGCCGGCAAAATCACGGCGTGCCTCAAAGACACTCTGGATCCCTCCGAAGAGCTAGTCGCAGTCCTGGCCAGCCGCAGCCTGGGCGCGTATGGCGGCATTCTGGGTATCCTGGGCAGCGGCCGCGGCTACTGCCCACTGAATCCCAAGTTTCCACTGGAGCGAACGCTGGTGATGCTGAAGGCGTCCGGATGCAAGACGCTGATAGTCGGCCAGGAGTGCGCCGCCGCTCTGGAATCCCTGCTCCCGCGCCGGGACAAGCCACTGACCTTGATCGTTCCCGATCCCGACTGGGAACCTGACAGCAAGTCTCTCGCGCCTCACCGAGTTGTCACGGCACGACAGTTATCAAAAGTGGCCGATCCGTCGGAGCCAACTTTGAATGGAACGCCGCTCGATCCGAATGCGACCGCCTATCTGCTCTTCACCTCTGGCAGCACGGGAGTCCCGAAAGGCGTCGCCGTCAGCCAATCGAACGCGGTCGCCTACATGGAATACGCCGCCAAGCGATTCGGTTTTCATGCGGGCGACCGGTGCTCGCAGAATTTCGATCTCACCTTCGATCTCAGCGTACACGACCTGTTTACCTGTTGGGATGCGGGCGCCACGCTCTGTCCCTTCACCGAACAGACGTTAACTCCCGCCACTCTCATCGAAGAAAAAGAGCTGACTTGCTGGTTCTCGGTGCCGTCGGTCGCGATGTTTGCGTCCAAGTTGGGGCTGCTGGAGCCCGGCTCGTTTCCCACCTTGCGCCGGAGCCTGTTCTGCGGAGAAGCGTTGTCCGCGAGTCTGGCAGAGGCATGGCAACAAGCGGCGAACAATTCCATTCTCGAGAACCTGTATGGCCCGACCGAAGCGACTATCGCGATCACGTGGTACCGGTGGGATTCCGCGAGCTCGCCCGCGGAGTGTGTGCGCGGCCTCGTGCCCATCGGCTGGCCCTTCGACGGCCAACAAGTGTGCGCAGTGACGGATGAGCTTCAGCCCGTTGCGACCGGCGAAACCGGCGAGCTTTGCCTCGGCGGATCGCAGGTCACGCGCGGCTATTTGAATGACCCCGAAAAGACCGCCAAGAGTTTTGTTCGCCTGGCCCACACCGGAGATCAAATCTGGTATCGCACCGGCGACCTGGTGCGCCAGGACGAGCGCGGCTGCCTCTGCTATCTCGGACGCCGCGACTTCCAGGTCAAGATCAGCGGCTATCGCGTGGAGTTGCAGGAGATCGATCTGGTGTTGCGCGAAGCTGCGAAAACTGAACTCGCAGTCGCTATCCCGTGGCCCCTCTCCGAGGGATCGGCATCCGGCATCGTTGGCGTGCTCTCAGGTGCAGACCAGGCTCTCGATTCCCAGATCATCAAGACCTGCGAAGGACGCCTTCCCCGCTACATGGTTCCCACCCGCATTTACCACTTCCAGCAGATTCCGCTCAACGTGAATGGAAAGATCGACCGTGGAAGGATCACCGAGATGCTGGGAAACTGGAAAGAATAAAGGCAAGTCAAAAGTTAAAAGTCAGATTGCAGAAGTGAAACCCGGGTTGCCGAGTGGGCTGGATTTTACTTCTGCAATCTGACTTTTAGCTTTTGACTTGCCTTTCAGCTTTTCGCCGGCTTGCCGAATTTGTCGACCATGCCGAACATGAGCCGCACCGTATCCATATCCTTCGCCTGAACCTTGCTTGCTGGGACCTTGCGTCCCGTGATTTTTTGCAGTTCGAGGAAAATCTCAATCAGCGCAAACGAATCGATCAGCCCGGATGAGACCAGCGGCGTGTCCTCATTGATCTGCGCGCCCTTGCCCTTCATTACTTCTTCGGCGATAAAGCTGGTGAGCTGCTTCATCATCTCGCCGGTATCCGCTAACTGTTCAACTCCCATGATCAACTTTCCCCAAGGTTCGATCTGCTTTCACTTCCCTATTTACGCACCAACCGCGATGTGGGCATTGGGTGCGCCGCAAAGAACTGCC
This sequence comes from Terriglobales bacterium, assembly GCA_049300475.1. Lineage (GTDB taxonomy): Bacteria > Acidobacteriota > Terriglobia > Terriglobales > Acidobacteriaceae > Acidiflorens. The sequence goes on from JBAQJU010000050.1 coordinate 63,265, forward strand.
AGCGTTGCGTGTTGTACTGCTGCTGGAAAGAGTGCGCCACGTTCGGTTCCCAGATGAACTGGACCTGCACATTGTTTGCGCAGCCGGTGGCAATGTTCCCCGTCATGTTCGGCATGCCCGGGGTCGGCGCGTCATTCGCGTTATTGGGCGCACTGTTCAAGCAGAGGGGCTGCGTGGTTTGCAGCGAACTGCAACCATTCTGTTGCACCCAGTAATTGAAAGTGTCATCCACCGTGTCCAGCGTGTAAGTAACGCCAGAGTATTTGGTCGTGCCATAGTTGCAGGGCCACAAATTGTTATCGAGCGTGCCGTGCCATTCCTGAACGGAAATGGGAGCGACCGCGTTGCCGGGCAGACTAGGCGGAGGAACCTGCTGGCCGACCAGTTGGCCGGAGGCGGGAGAGATCGCCGCCACCAGATCCGAGATTTCGACGCCCACCCGTTCCGCCATCTGCGCGCCCGAAGAGAAGCCGGCAACATAAACTTGCGCGGGATTGACGTTGTACTGCGCCGTCAGATTGACGATCAGTTGCCGCAGAAAACCGGAATCGTCCGGCGCGGGCGCGGGAAATGCGGCGTCCATGAAATACGCGTTCCAGTTCCACTGATGCGTCGTCGCATCGTAGGTGGAAGCGGGAGTGACCACGATAAATCCGTACTTGTCCGCAACGGTTGACCATCCCCAGTCGAGCGAGATGACCTGCTCGGGGTCGAAGGTCGGTTCGGTCCTGGTCCCATGCAGCATCAGAACCATCGGCGGGTTAACGGGCAGATTGACAGGCAGATAAACCTCGTAATAGCGCGTAATGCCGCCCCACGTCAAGGTGGAATCGACATACGTTCCATTCGCAATCGTTTGGCTATACACCGGTGAAGTGCTGGTGGTGCAGGAGGTGCTTCCGTTATAGATGGCGGTAATCGCATCCGTGCCCAGGGTCAGCTTCGTGGTCGGGTAGTTGGCAACACTGCCCGACAGTGTCGCATTCCCCAGCTTGGTGCTCCCATTGTAAAAACTTACCGTTCCCGTGGCCGTGCCTCCGTACTCCGGCGACACAGTCGCGATCAGGGTTACAGACTGTCCAGCAGCGGACGGATTCTGAGAGGACGTCACGGCTGTCGTTGTCGTCGCTTTGCTCACTACCTGGGCCACAGCTACGGACGTGCTGCTTCCGAAATTCGCGTCACCGCTGTAGACCGCCTTGACGCTGTCTGTGCCCCCGGTAAGCGTCGAGACCGCAAGCGTGGCAGAGCCAGAACTCAAAGTGGCTGTTCCCAATACTTTTGTCCCCTGCTCGAAGGTAACATTGTCGCCATCCGGCGGCGCCCCAAGCGTGGAACTGACCACTGCCGTAAAGCTCACCGCCTGACCATAATTGGACGGATTGAGCGAAGACGAGATCGTGGTTGTGGTCTTGGTCACGGTCGCACTCTGCGCCGAAGGTGCAGCCAGCAATAGCGATAAAACGATAAGGATGCCAGTGATTTTCATAAATGGTGTTAGCGCCATTCCTGGCCAGGTTTCTAGCGACGCTCCTGGCGAAGTTGGGTTGGGTTCACTTTCACGAAAGGATCTCAAAATTGTAAAAGACCTTATTGTAGAAGACCTTTATCGACATGAGTGCTGGTTAGTACGGGGGAATATACGTTACGTTCTTAAAGAATAACCTGAGTCCCCACTTTGTCAAGACCCCAAAGTTCCCGCTGGACGGCCCGTTTGGTGGCTGAACGGCCATGATCCACGTCACTGATAATAAGACGCTTACAGCCTGCCCGCAGCTCGAGGATGTGACCGTTTTCGCGCGCTTCCCGCGGCCTTCAAAGTTCGGCATCGGGCGATCAAGCTGGGCTTCCTGGCAGGCTGCGGAAAAACTCAATATTGCGCTTGATTTTGGGTGGCGCAGCGGTTTACCGCTGCGATAACTGGCCTCTTTTCAATGCGGCGTCACAGTTTACTGAAAAACTCGGTTTCGTATCAGGGTATCGCTTTAGCGATACCGCAAGTCGTTCGAAATCCATTGCCCCTTTAGGGGCTGGTGCTCGAATTCCAGCAAACTGTTCAGCCAATGAGGTCACACTTTCGACCCGCAAAGTAGTTTTTCAGCAGCCTGCTAGAGCGATCTGATCCGCCTCCCGAGTCAGATTCCGGCTCTCGGGACATGTACCACGGGAAAACTCCAGTCGAAGCCAACGTCGGCACAAGTAAATTGCATCCCACGGATATCGGGCCAGTACAATCTTGCACCTGAGCTATTTGCACCTGAGCTTCCTGCGACCTTGGTCTATGTGTCGTCGCCTGCACGCGATAGATGCGGAATCGGGGCAAGAGGTTGATTTTTCCGGCGCGCCATTTCATCGGCTTCCGCCGCATGGAGCTACATTTTCGTGCCTTGTGTTTTCGGGCCCTCGGAGTGTGCGAGTGATGCAACTGAAGGCTGGCTTGTTGTTCTTGTGCATGATCTGCCTGGCAGGTGTCCTGGCCAGCTGCGGAGCGGCATCCGCTCCGGTGCACATTAGCCCAGGCGGACCCAAGATCAAGCACGTCGTGATCATCTTCCAGGAGAATCGCACGCCCGACAATTTGTTTCAGGATCCAGTACTGATCCAGCGCGGCGCCGACATCCAGAACTATGGCTACGCGCACGACGGAACCAAGATTCAACTCACCCCGGTCTCGCTGCAGACCGACTACGATCTGGGTCACAGCCATTTATCGTTTCTTGATGGCTGTCAGTGGAATGGAACCCAGTGCGCGATGAATGGCGAGGATCTCGTCGAGTGTGTGCCCTCCGCCAATTGTCCCTCTTATCCGCAATATCAGTACGTGCAAGCCTCCGACGTGCAGCCCTATTACACCATGGCCGAGACTTATACCTTCGGAGATCGGATGTTTCAAACCAACGAGGGGCCAAGTTTCCCGGCGCACCAATACATCCTCTCTGGAACATCGGCGGTTTGCGTGCCGGGTGGAACCTGCCCCGGTTCCGCAACCAGCGCGACCTATGTGGCGGACAACCCGACCGGCAATCTTCGCTCCGACGGCACGGCCTGGGCGGGATGTCTGGCGCCGCCGAATTCAGTTCTCAATCTCATTGATACAAGCCAGCCCTTCCCTAACAGTTCGCTTACTTACCTTTCCGGCCCCGAGTGCTTTGAACATCCCACACTGACCGATTTGCTGGATGCCAGCGCCCTCACTTGGAAGTATTACGCGCCGACCCCCGGCTCGATTTGGACTTCGCCCGACGCCATCCAGCACATGTGCCAGCCTTCGGGTGGCCCGGACAACACAGTGTGCAGCGGGCCGGCGTGGACGAATGCGAACCCGAATGTCGTGATGCAAGGAACTGGAGCTCAGGTCGTCACCGATATTCAGAGCGGACAACTCGCGGCCGTCACCTGGGTCATCCCGGCGGGTCAAGCCTCCGATCACGCCAATGGCAACCTGGGCCTTGGACCATCCTGGGTAACGTCGATCGTGAATGCGATCGGCCAGAGCGCTTTCTGGTCGGATACCGCGATTATCGTCACCTGGGATGACTGGGGAGG
>JBAQJU010000051.1:0-1563 GCA_049300475.1 Terriglobales bacterium
GCGCTGCGAATCTGAGCCACGGTTGCGCCGCCTTTGGGATAGAGCTCGTGCTTGCCCGTCTGCGGCGCATCGAGAACATCGGAAGTGTCCGGAAACATGACGACATCGACGCCCATCCGGTGCGCCAGGCATTTCAGTTCCCGCATATCGGGCGGTTCCACCCATCCCGGAAGAAGGTTGATTTGCTTCTTGTCCTCCCCGGTTCCTTCAGCGAAGTTCGTCACCAGCGACTTGGCCATGTTCGCAAAACCGGTGATATGCGAACCCACGTAGCTCGGGGTGTTCGCGTGAATGGCGTGTTTGCCTTCGGGGATTTTTCCTTCCGCCTTCGCTTTGCTGATGATTTGAGAAATATCGTCGCCGATCGTCTCCGATAGACAAGAGGTGTGGACCGCGACAATATCCGGGTTATAGACGGTGAAGATCGTCTCGAAGGCTTGCAGCAGATTTGCCTGGCCGCCGAAGACCGATGAGCCTTCTGTGAATGAACTCGTGGCCGCCATCACCGGCTCCTTGTAATGGCGGGTGAGCGTGCTACGGTGATAGGAGCAGCAGCCCTGAGAACCGTGACTGTGCGGCAGGCAGCCATGGACGCCGAGAGCAGCGTACATTGCGCCAATCGGCTGGCAGGTCTTGGCTGGGTTGATTGTCAGGGCCGTCCGTTCGGTAACCTCAGCGGTCGTGTGTCGTAAGAGCATAAAACTCCCTTCTCGTGAAAAGACGCGTTGCTTCGGTGGTGATCGACTGCTAGCCGGCTGCCACGGGCGCGGGCTCTGGCTGCTGCTCGAAAGTCTGCCACGGCGCCTTCACCAATGACCAGACCTTCATGTTGACCATGCGATCGATCTCCTGGTAGAAATTGATGGCGCCTTCAAAACCGGCATAGGGCCCGCCGTAGTCGTAACTGTGCAACTGCTTGCACGGGATTCCCATCTTCTGCACCGTGTATTTCTCCTTGATGCCAGCGCAGAAGATTGCGGGTTTATAGAGCTCGATGAGACGTTCGGTCTCGTGGTGGCTGATGTCGTCGATCACAAGCGTGCCATCTTCCATCTCTGGCATCATGCCCGCGTAATCCTGAAATTCGAGTTCGGGATCGGTAAATTGGGCTTTGCGCTCCGGGCTCAGGCGCGGCATATACCGAGTCGCGTCCGGATGCACTTCCACTTCTTCTATGTTCTTGCTGTCGGCATCGACCTTGATCGTGGGCAACACTTTCCGGCCCTCGTAGTCGTCGCGATGTCCAAACTCGTAGCCGGCGGCAACGATTTCCATCCCCATCTCGTTGAACAGCACCTGGTAGTGATGCGCAGGTGAGCCGCCGACGAACAGCATCGCGGTTTTTCCCTGGCAGCGAGACTTCACATCCTGCTGCGCCAAGTCGACCTTCGGCATCTCTTCGGCGATTACTGTTTCCACCTTGGCCCTCAGCTCCGCATCGTTGAAATACTCCGCGATTTTTCGCAGTGATTTCGCGGTGGCGGCGGCGCCGATAAAATTGACCTTGAGCCATGGAATGCCAAATTTTTTCTCCATCATTTCAGCCACATAGTTGATGGAGCG
>JBAQJU010000052.1:0-15910 GCA_049300475.1 Terriglobales bacterium
GAATACGCCGTGCGACATCCGCCGCCTCGACCTCTTTGTCGCGCCAAGTCACGATCTCAACGGGCTGTCCCGCCAATGATTCGCCCCGCTCCCGCGCATCGGCCTCGCGCCACGATTCGAGCGGCGACCGCTGGTAGGAAATCGTGCTCGGGTTCTCGGAGGAAGTTCCCTTGTCCGACTTGCTCAATCGCCCTGTCTTGTTCGCTCTCTCCGCAAACACCGGAGGATTCTCATTCACGATGCCGAACGCGCAGCGAAGAATAGGAGAGAGCGAACGGCGGTTCTGTTCGAGCGCCACAAATTTTGCGGCCGGGAAATGGCGAACAAATAAGGAGAACGCCTCGCTCGACGCGCCCCGAAACTGGTAAATCGCCTGATCGGGATCGCCGACGATGAATAGGTTAGCGGCTTCGCCAGCCAGCAGCGAGAGGATCTCGACCTGGGCGAAGTTGGCATCCTGAAATTCATCGACCAGCAGAAAACGAGTGCGCCGCCGCTCTTCCTCGAGCAGCACGGGATCATTCTTCAACAGATGATAAGCGCCGGTGATCATGTGCCCGAACGTCCCCAGGTTTTTCGCGCGCAACATGTCTTCCACCGTGCTGAAAGTACGGGCGATCTCTCGGCAGCGGTCGAGAATCTCGCCATCATCCAGCTCGGCCTGCTTTTTTGACTTGGCGACGCGCGGCAGCGGAATCTCTCCGCATTCCAGGCGCGCGACATACTCGGCGTATTGCCCGGGGCTGACCAGTTCATCCTGGCAACGGCGCATGAAATCCAACAAGTCATCAAGGAACTGGCTGACATTGGCGGCACGCACGAAATATTTCAGGCGCAGATCGCGGATTCGCCGCCGCAGGTAAACCCAAAGGTCTTTGTCGTCGAGCACCTGGAACGACCGCCCGCGCCGCTGCAGAAGCGTGTTGCACCAGGCATGAAACGTGCATGTTTGCAGACCTTCGATGTTTGTGTCCTTGAGCTCCGCGCACACCCGATTCTGCATTTCTGCAGCCGCATTGTCGGTGTAGGTGAGCGCGAGAATCTCATCGGGCCGGGCGTGGCCCTGGCGTACCAGGTTCGCGATGCGCTGAATAAGGACGGTGGTTTTGCCCGTCCCCGCGCCCGCGAGAACTACCATCGGCCCATGAACATGCTCAATGGCCTCCCGTTGACGTTCGTCGGGAACGATCTTCTTCGCGGTGGCAACGACGGTAGGACTCACTAGCCGGAGCATATCAGAGGATGTTGTGAAAGGTCTTGTGAGTGTGGGCATGTGAACTAAATCAGGCGGAAGGATGGTGAGTGTGTGTGAACCAACTTTTCAGGTAAACGGTGCAGCGATCCGGCAAGACCCCAGCCCCGGAGGGGCGACATATGTTAGCCCAGGACCGTAAGTCCTGGGGCAACGGGGGAAATTGGATTGAGACCCGGAGCGGGGGCGATCCACCCGAGCCCAGCGCTGTGAGCCGAAGCTGCGATGACAGCTCAAGAGCTCGTAGCCGCGGAGCGGCGCAAGAATACAGCCCACAGCGCAAGCTGTGGGTCTGCATGTCCGCCTATCCAAGCCCCGCAGGGGCGAAAGAAGAAGCAGCGCTCCTGGAATCGCCCTACCGTAGAGCATCGAGCGTCAGCGCGGCGGCCACAATTGCAGCGGTCTCGGCTCGCAGAATCGTCTCCCCCAACGAAGCCGTCGTCCATCCCGACTCGCGAAACCAGCGCAACTCGTCGTCGGTCCAACCGCCTTCGGGGCCGATGGCGAGAACGGTCTCGGATGCGCAGGGCGACAGAACATCTCGCAGAGGAGTATTCATTTCAGATTCAGCAAGAACGATGCGCGAGACGCGCACGTCAGTTTCGGCCGTCGTTGCCGGCGGGACCCCGGCGCCACCCAACTCCTTAAGCTTGATCGGAGCCGAGATTTCCGGGGGCGACGCGCGCCGGGATTGCTCCGCAGCCTGGCGAGCTATGCGTTGCCAGCGCTCGTGCCTCTTCGCAGCGGCCGCGGCAAGACGCGTATCGGTTCGTCGCGCAATGATCGGGACAATCCCCGCCACTCCAATCTCGGTACATTTTTCGATCGCCCATTCCATGCGGTCGAATTTGAAAATAGCGAGAACGAGCGTCAGTCTGGCGGACTGCCTCACGGCCACTTCGTCGCCAAGCGCAAATTCCACGCGGTGATCGGAGATCGAAGTGATTGTTCCCCGCCGAACCGCGTCGCCGGTCGCGATGTCGAATTCCTGCCCAAGCTGAGCGCGTAGAACGCGCCGCAAGTGGGAAGCGTGTTCGCCAGTAAGGACGGCTGTATTCCCGCGAACTTCATCGGCGATCCAGCGGCGGCGGGTCATGAGATAGCCTTCAGCCCTCAGCTTTCAGTAAAGCGGGAGTGCCCACCAGGCGTGACCTTGATTTTATCTGAGGGCTGACGGCTGATGGCTTATTTAGACAAACATATCCTTCACCCGCCCCAGCAGCGACCGCCGCTGCGGCTTGTTCTCGACCGGCGTCAGTTCTCCAAATTCAGCCAGCAGTTCGCGCTGGCGCTTACTCAGTTTTGCGGGAGTCTGAATGCGCACTTCCACAAACAGATCCCCCTTGCCGTGGCCGTTGAGCACCGGCACACCTTTGCCCCGGATGCGGAACGAGGTTCCCGACTGCGTGCCTTCGGGCACCTTCAACTTGTGCTCTCCCTCCAGCGTTGGAACGCTGATCTCCGTGCCCAGTGCTGCTTGCGAGAACGAAATCGGAACCACGCATTGCAGATCGTTGCCTTCCCGCTCGAAGAAAGAGTGCTCTTTCACATGCAGCACAACGTAAAGATCGCCCGCGGGACCACCGAACGCTCCCGCCTCACCCAAGCCGGAAAAACGAATGCGCGTGCCATCTTCCACTCCCGCGGGCACCTGCGCTTCGACCATACGCTCGCGCAGCAAGCGGGCTTCGCCTTTGCACTTGGGACAGGGATCGGTAATCACGCTGCCCGCGCCCTGGCAGGTTGGGCAAGTGCGCGCGATGCTGAAAAATCCCTGCTGATAGCGGACCTGTCCCCGACCATCACAGGCGCGGCACGGGACCGCCGCTTTACCCGGCGCTGCGCCCGATCCACGGCACCCGTCGCACGCCTCATGGCGCCGGACCTTGACCTGTTTTTCCGTGCCGAAGACGGCTTCTTCAAACTCGAGGTGCAAGTCTTCGCGAAGATCGGCTCCACGCTGTGCCCGGCTGCGGCGGCGGCCACCACTTCCTCCGAACACATCGCCGAAGCCGAAGAACTCGCCGAAGATGTCGCCGAAATCCTGGAAGATGGCGGGATCGAAGCCGGCCGCCGCGCCCGCATTGCTGCTCACACCAGCGTGCCCGAAGCGATCATAGAGAGACCTTTTCTCCCCGTCCGCCAAAATCGCGTAGGCTTCCGTAATCTCCTTGAACTTCTCTTCCGAGTCGGGATTATTCGGATTGCGGTCCGGATGGTGCGTCATCGCCAGCTTGCGGTACGCACTCTTGATCTCGACCTCGGTCGCAGCCCGGCTAACGCCCAGCACCTCGTAATAATCGCGTTTTGTGTTAGCGGCCAAAAATTCCCCCACTCTTTGATCGAAGATCGAAGATCGAACAATTAAGATTAAACACCCCGCAAGCTGCACTCGAACACCGCTTTTGGGAAAGGCACGACTTCAGAGCCAACGAACATAAGAGCTCTAGCCCCTGAGGTCCCAGCCCTACCCGCGCGCGTTCCGGGCGATTCGAACCATCGCAGGACGCAGCAAGCGATCCTTGTATTTGTAGCCGCGCTGCAATTCCTCAAGCACGTGGTGATCGGGGACCTCGACCGTATCGACCATTTCGATGGCCTCGTGGAACCGGGGGTCGAACGGCTGTCCCACGGCCGCGATCGGTTGCACGCCCGATTTTTGCAGGGCATCCTGCAGTTGCCGGTAGATGAGTTCGACTCCGCTGCGGAAGTCGCCCGCCTCGCCACCCGCTTTCAAGGCGCGCTCAAAACTGTCGAGCACGGGCAAAAAGTTCTTCAGCACATCCGCCGCCGCAAACTCGCGGAATTCCTGCTGCTCGCGCGACGCGCGTTTGCGGGCATTGTCGAATTCGGCCTGCTGCCGTGCCAGACGGTCAAGCAGCGCATCCCGCTCAGCTTTCAGTTTTTCCACTTCCGACGCTGCCCCGCCATCAGGGGGCATGGCTGTGCTGGAAGCGCTGGTTTCCTCGCCACCTGCATCGCTCTCTGCCGCCGGCAATTCGTGCTCTAAATCGAGGTTAGTAACCTCGCTTTTTCCATTCCCTTTACGCATACAACTTGCTACTCCGATTCATTCAGAAGTTTGTCAAACAGCCGCGCGATGTACGACACCGCCGACATGGTGTGCTGATAATCGAGCCGCGTCGGCCCAATCACCGCCAGCGAACCCCGTACTTCCCCGCCCACCCGCGCCGGCGCTCCGATCAGCACGAAGTTCTGTAACGACGAAGATGGCAGCGCCTCGTCGAGCCCGATCACCACCCGCACCGCTTCCTGCCGCGTATCGAGATAAGCGCCGAGCAGCTTGATGACTTTTTCTTTCTCCTCGAGTGTACGCAACATATCCTGCAGGCGCTGCTGGTCTTTCTCGCCCGTAACCAGGTTGGCTGCTCCTTCGACGAACACCACATCGCTGGTCTCATTCGAGGCCAGCGCGCCTTGCTGGTACAGGCGCTCAATCGACTTCATCAGCGCCTGATACTCGCCGCGCTCGGTTTCGATGCGCCGCGCCAGCTCCGCGCGCATATCTTCCATCGTCCATCCCCGAAAATTCTCGTTGAGATAGCGCGCCGCCAGGTCGAGATCCGCTTGCGGAATATCGAGCCGAAGCACGCGGTCCCGTACCACCCCCGATCGCGTGACCAGCACGGCCAGCACTTTCTGATCGCCCAGCCGGGAGAAGTAAACGTGCTCCAGGGCATTCCGCGGACCCGTGCTCGCCACCGTCACTCCCACCCCATGCGAAATCAGCGAGAGCACATGCGAAGTTCGTTCCATGAACTCCTGCACGTCGCTGACGCCAGTCAACGCGTCCTGGATAATGCTTTCATTCTCATGCGAGAGATGGGCCTCGCCGCTGAGTTGCTCGACATAATAACGATATGCCTCCGCCGTCGGAACCCGCCCGGCTGAGGTGTGCGGCTGCTCCAGGTAGCCGGCGTCGGCCAGGTCGGCCATCACGTTGCGAATGGTCGCCGGGCTAAGTCCTTCCCGGCTGGCGCGCGCAATCGTGCGCGAGCCGACGGGCTCCCCGCTGGCAATAAAAGTTTCGACGATCGCGGTCAGGATTTCGCGTTCCCGTCCGCCGGGTGGTCCTGGTGGCATATCGATCTCTATTTCAATGCGATCTCTATTTCTATGCGAGAGCGAGCTCGATCCGGGGAGCGCAGGCGGAGCGCCCCTACAAGTACTTTAGATGCAGTGGCTTAGATTAAGATTCCACTACGCCTACTGTGAATTCTAGGGAGCGTGGGCTGGGGTGTCAAGGATAAGCCGGTCATTCGGTGAAACGACATTCAATAACTTGCGAATAGATTTCGCTGTCAAAATCTCCTGAAAAAAGTTTCCCAACAGCCACCTGATTACAGCACTTATACTCGCATCGAACGGTAGAATGTTCTCCGATTGAAAGTCAAGTCATGACCCGCCTCGCCTTCGTCTGCCTTTTCCTTTTCTTACTCGTCTCCCCCGCCCAAACTCCGCCATCTCCTTCGGCCACGCCAGCCCAACCTGCCGCCGAACCCTCCGATCTTCAGGTCGAACTTCGCACCGCTACGAAATCCAACCGCTTCCAGGTGGGCGAAGAAATCCCACTCGAACTGCTTATCTCCAGCTCAACTCCCAACCGCTACCTCGTTCCCTGCGAACTCTTCATCAACCGTGACTTCGGATACCTCCAATGTCCCTTCTTCAGCCAATGGACATTCACCATCACGCCCGGCACTGGCTGGGTCGACTACGAAAAGCTTTTTTTCGGAGGCGTTGCGCGCAGCGGCCCTAGCTTCCCCGTTCCCCGCCGTGATCTCACCGCGCAACCTGAAACCATCGCCTACCGTCTCACCGATCGTTTTCGCTTCGACACTCCTGGCCGCTACCAGCTTCGCTTCGAACTACAAATCGGCCTCGACGACGGATCCACGCCGCCCGGCGCCGGCGAGCGCACATCACCTCATTCCGTCACCGTCACGCGCACGCTCCCGCTCGATATCATCCCCGCCGATCCCGCCCGGCAAAAGCAAATCATCCGCGACGGCGAGCAAGTCTACTCCAAGGGACGCCCGCCTGAAACCAACCCTCCGTCGCCTGACCTGCAACACCACACGGAAGCAACCCGCGCGCTCTGCATTCTCGGCACGCCCGAAGCCGCCCGCGTACTCGCCCGGGCGCTCGCTCAGAATCATCAAGAGGCCCGCACTTGCCTTCGGCGCACCCGCGATATTCCCGCCGCCATCGCCGAACTCCGGCGCCTCCTCGTCGATCCCGACATCCCCGTCGATGGCGGATTTTTCCAGACTCTTATCGAACTCCAGAACCTCGAAGAGTCCCTGAAATCTCCGCTCGACGCATCGAAATGGCAAGCTCTCACCGACGCCGAACGCGATGCCCTTTTCGCCGCCCTGCCCAAAAAGCACGGCGAGGCTCAATTGACCTCGCTCGTTACCGTTCTCGCCTATCCCCTGCGCAGCAATGCTAGCGGCATGGATCTCGGCTACGACCTCCCGTTTCCCGATCCCGTCATCGCGGCCGCGGCAGCCAACTTCGATCGCCTCCCCGACAACTTCCGCCAGCAGCTCCTGGAAGACGCATGGAATCGTGTGCGCTCCCCTCTCATGTTGCCCATCCTTCGTAGCCGCGCCGAAGCCGGGGACGGTCCCGCCCTCCTGCGCTGGCTCGAACTCGACCCCTCCTCCGCTACCATCTTTATTCGCGCTGAGATTGTCCGTCCTCAGCCTCGTTTCTCGTCGTACTATCTCCGTCTTCCCGATCGTGCGCTTCCGGCTCAGGAACAGCAGATCGCCGCTAACTTCATAACCCTCTCCGCCCAGAGCAACGATCAACTCGTTCGTTCGGCTAGCTTGCTCCATCGCTATGCCACGCGCATCGTTCTCCCCACCGTTCTGCCCGTCATCGACGAGAAGTTTCTTGACTGGTCCTGCTCCATCCAGTTGCCGCTCCTCGCCTATCTCGTCAACGTCGCGCCCGACGAAGCCGCTCCGCGCATCGAGAAACTCCTCGCCGGCGCACACCGCAATCAGGGTTGCACCAGCCGCACTCTCACCACTCTCGGCGCTCTCGAAACCAGCCCCGTCCTTGAGCGCATCGCTCTCGCACAAATCAAGAACGCAACTCCCAACGCCGCCGACGGCGCCCATTACCTCGAACACTACGGCAGTTCATCGGTCAGTTACGTTGTCGCCGACCGCACGCCTCCCCTCAAGCACGAAATTTGGGAGCAACTCACGCTCTGGCATCAGCGCTTCGTTTCGAGCGGCGCTGAGAAGCGCATGGCGAGCAATGCCGGCACAGCCGAAGACCGCGAGCTCAGAGAAGTCTTGGGTGCCCTGACCGACGCCTACGAAAAAGCCCAGGCCTGGGTCCTGTCTCCCGAAGATTCAAAACAGCTGGAGGCTCTGTTGGGCGAAGAAACGATCAAAGGGTTGAAGTGCGTCTTCCAGTGCGGAGGATCGCTCAGCGTCGGCCCTGTGCCCGGCGATTTCGCAATTTACGGCCACGCCAACGAGGCTTGGCGTCATCGGCAGCGCGCACAGGAGGCGATGGAATATCTCGACTCTACCGAGCGCCTGGCATATTCCATCAACCAATATCAATGCCCTGACCTGAATTCGCTCAAGCAAAAGCTCGCCCAGTTTCCCGCCGGATCGAGCTTCTCCTTCGCTTATTACTTCACCGCCCACAACCGAAGCGAAATCGTCGAAATCAGCGACTTTCTCTTGAAGCACGGCGATCGCGTCAAGAACCTGAACAACTGGCCCTTTCTCGAAGCCACCGCCCGCTAGCCAGTGATCTTTCTGGCTCGTCCTGCTTGCTCGAACGTCATAGCTCTTTCCGCAATCTGATCTCTGCTACCCCCGACCCCTAACTTCCCGTCGGGTTCAGCAGGATAAGTCAGCGGCGGACGTGCTCCGGCTTCACATACTGGTTCACCAGAAATCTCTTCCCACCCTTTTGGGATGGAAGAAGTCCGACTTTCAGGAGCACGTAATGCACTGACTACCAAGGCGTGACTGGGGAGCGTTGGAGCCGTGATTTCGCCTGATGGCGAGTTGATCGATCAAAACGGTTCGCAGACGTTGGCGAAAAATCTCTATTACACTAATTGACCTCAGGTCAGCCGATTCTCAATTAGTGCAAACGCGTGAGAGCTCGAGGCTGAAGTGTCCCCGTCGCGACTTGCAGATCGACCTTCGCGCCCTTTCACATCAACTTCAACTGCTTCGGCTCGGCTGTTGTGATTCGCACGCGCTCCACGCGGCGGTCGGTTGAATCCAGGACTTCGAATCTCAACCCGTCGTCTTCGATCACTTCGCCCTTTTTTGGAATGCGTCCGGCCAGCTCGCTCACCAGGCCGGCGATGGTTGACGATTCATGACCCTCGGGCCGGCGACCAAAGAGTTCGTCGAGGCTATCCACATCCATATTGCTCGTCACGATGTAGGAGTGGTCGTTCTCCTGCACGAATTGCGCTTTTTCGTCTCGTCCGCGATTTCGCCTTTCGCCGACAATTTCTTCGACTAGATCTTCGATCGCCTTCCTGAATGATGCTCTCTTCCTGTCCCGCTTCAAGCAGCGCATCGACCGCCTCGGCCGGGGTCTCCGGCTGCGCGGCGAAAAATCCCAAGGGAGAGAAAGCCACTGAAGCGGGGGAAGAGGAAGTATCCCCCTCCCCTGCACCCCGTCCCCTCACCGGAATGCAAGGAGAGGAAAAAGTGTCAGGCATGTCCCCGGCCGTTCACACCGCGCACCGACCACCGTTTTTCCGGTATCATAAAAACATCGGAGGGGTGATGGCTGTTCCTGTTTCCCAGATGTGGACCGTGGCGACCTATGTCCTGCGCCAGAAGCTTGCCGGACGCAAGCGCTACCCGCTCGTCCTCATGCTCGAGCCGCTCTTCCGCTGCAACCTCGCCTGCGCCGGCTGCGGCAAGATCCAGTACCCCCCCCACATTCTGAAAAAAAATCTCTCCCCGGAAGATTGCTTCAAGGCGGTCGACGAGTGCCCCGCGCCTGTGGTTTCGATTCCGGGCGGCGAGCCGCTCATGCATCCCGAGATCCACAAAATCGTCGAAGGCCTGGTCGCGCGCAAGAAATATATCTACCTCTGCACCAATGCACTGCTGCTCAAGGAAAAGTTGCACCTGTTCAAGCCCAGCAAGTATCTGAGCTTCTCGGTGCACGTCGATGGACAAAAAGAGCATCACGATTTCTCGGTTTGCCGCGAGGGCGGATACGAAATCGCAGTCGATGCTATCCGCGAGGCTGTGAAGGCCGGCTTCCGCGTCACCACCAACACAACGCTCTTCGACGGCGCCGACCCAAAGAGCGTCCGCGCCTTCTTCGACGAGATGATGGACGCCGGCGTCGAGAGCATGATGCTCTCGCCCGGCTATTCGTACGACAAAGCGCCCGACCAGAAGCACTTCCTGGGGCGCGCCCGAACCCGGCGCTTATTCCGCACGATCCTGGCAAATCGAAAGAAACGTTGGACCTTCAACCAGTCGCCGCTCTTCCTCGAATATCTGATGGGCAAGCGCGATTACAACTGCACGCCCTGGGGAATGCCAACCTATAGCCTGTTCGGCTGGCAAAAACCCTGCTACCTGCTGCAGGACGGATACGCGGAATCGTTCAAGGAACTGATGGAAACAACCGACTGGGACGCGTATGGTACGCAGTCTGGCAATCCACAATGCGCGAACTGCATGGTGCATTGCGGATACGAGCCAACGTCAGTCGATGACACCTTCGGCTCGCTGCGCGGCTTTGTTGACACGGTGAAGGCGACGTTCTCGCTCTATCCCGATAAATCCGCGCGCGCCGATTTAGATCGCGAAATTCGCCCGGTGTATTCCTACAACCCGCTGGTGCAAATCAGCGACGCGCAGATGGGGACGCAGGCAAACACCTCCGAAGTGGAAGAAACCCACGCATGAGCGGTCGCGAAGCCGGACGAGAGCCCGCATTGCCCCATGCTGCGCCGCCGAACGCGCATGTGGTCGCGCCGGCCGCGACTCATGCCCAGGCTCCCGACGAACTCGAAGTCGCTCCCGGATTTGAGCGCGAAAATCTCCAAGGCTGGATTCCGGAACTGGCGAGCGAAGCCGACATCCGCGCCGTGATCGAAAAAGCCTTCGACTATCGCGGCGATATCACCGTGACTCGAAAAGATGGATCGCAAATCACCGGCTATCTTTTCGACCGCCGCATCGGCAAGACGCTGAGCGATTCCGTCATCCGCCTGATGCTCGCCACCACCAACGATCGCCCTGCGATTCCATACGCCGAGATCGCCGGAATCGCCTTCACCGGCCGTGACACAGCCGCGGGCAAAAGCTACGAGGCCTGGGTAAAAAAATATTGGGAGAGCCGCGCCAAAGGCGAGAAGAATATCTCGATCGAGCCGGAAGCACTGGAATAATGCGGCCAATCTCAACTCTTGTCATCCCAAATGAAGTGAGGAATCGGTAGTTTTTCTGATCAAGTCCGGATCGTCAATTCATTCGGGATGACAGTTCCCGCGGGATAGAATCGAATTCCATGCTCGTCCTCGCCTCCGCCTCGCCGCGACGTCAGGAACTTCTGCGCAACGCGGGAATCGCCTTCGAAGTCCAGCCCGCACATATTCCCGAAGATCCGCTCCCCGGAGAGAACGCGAAGGACTGCGCCGAGCGTCTCGCTCGCGAGAAGGCTCTGGCCATCGCCCGGAAACGGCCAACAGAAGCTGTACTCGGCGCCGACACCGTGGTCGTGATCGACAATCAGATTCTCGGCAAGCCAGCGAACGCCGCCGATGCCGCGCGCATGTTGCGCCTGCTTTCGGGACGCACGCATTCTGTGATCACAGGCGTATGTTTGGTGGTCGATGGTCAGTTGTCGGCGGGCAGTGAAACCACTTCCGTTACGATGTCCGAGATCTCAGGGAAAGAAATTGCCGGCTATGTGGCGACCGGTGAGCCGATGGACAAGGCAGGCGCATACGCGATTCAGGGCATCGCATCGCGCTGGATTCCTCGCATCGAAGGGGATTACAGCAATGTGGTGGGATTGCCGGTCGCGCTCGTCTATCGGATGCTGCAGCGGGCGGGATTGGAATGATTGTCCGGTAATGATCGCGCAGTAATTGCCTCAGGTGCAGCGCGGGCCCCTCGCGCAAGGACACGCGCGCGTGAAACACGTTATGGCTTCTTCTCGTCCTTCTTGTCGTCTCCCTCTTTTACGGCCGACTTGAAGTTTCGAATGCCTTCTCCCAGACCTTTGCCCAGATCGGCAAACTTGCTCGGGCCAAACAGCAATAACGCGATACCCACAATCAAAATGATATGCAGCGGCTGGAACAGACCCTCACCCATAACTTCCTCCATTGCGGCCTCGGACGGACGCAAAACCCCATCCAGCTGAAACCGTCGGGGATCTTGCCAGAACACCGCCACTTGTTGGCGCGGACTTCAGGCCAAACTCCCCAAACTGAATTCTAGGTTAGTGTAGAACGCGAGTCAAAGCACGCCAGTACTGACTGTCACCGGGACACGTGATTCCGATCACACGGACTCGATCAACCCAGTCATAAGTGCCGCGCGGCGTGGCAACTCCGAGATCAGGATGTACTCGTGAACGGCATGAGCGCCATCGCCCACTCCGCCCAGGCCATCGAGGGTCGGTATCCCCAATCCAGCCGTGAAGTTACCGTCGGAGCCACCGCCGACCGCGGCTTCGCCCAGCTTCCAGCCTAGTTCACTGGCAATGCCGACCGCCTTCGTATAAAGCGCGGCGACGCCGGCCGTGCGCTCCATCGGCGGACGGTTAATACCCCCACTAGTCTCCAGCCTGCACTTGCGGTTGAGGGGACGCAAGCTGCGCATCTTCTTGTCGATTCCAGCTGCATCTTTCAGGCGCGCGATCCGAACGTCCACTTGGGCTGTCGCTTCGGCCGGAACGACGTTGGTGCGCGAACCGCCGCTCACGATCCCCACATTCACCGTTAAGCCCTTCTTGAGATCGGTAAAGCCGGAAACTTTTTCGATCTGCCGCGCCAGCTCAAGAATCGCATTGACACCCTTTTGGAAGTCGAGTCCGGCGTGCGAGGCCTTGCCCGTCACCTTCACCGTGTACTCGCCCACGCCCTTGCGTGCCGTCTTGACCGCACCTTCGAATCCGTAAGAAGGTTCGAGCACCAGCACGGCTGCGGCTTTCTTCGCCAGCGATTCGGTGATTGCGCGCGAGGAGTCGCTGCCGACCTCTTCGTCCGAAACCAGCAGAACGGTCACCGGACGCGGCAAACTTCCGTTCCATTCGCGCAGCGCGGCGAGCGAGTGTAACATCAGAGCAATGCCCGATTTCATGTCGAGCACGCCCGGCCCGGTCAGCTTGTTGTCGAGGACCCGGCACGGCATGGATGCGAGCGTGCCGAGCGGATACACCGTATCGTAGTGGCCGAGCAGCAGGACCGGCTTGCCGCCAGACTTAACCGCGAAATCAACCTGCAGGTGATCGCCGAAATCGTTTGCCCGGTGCATCCTTACTTCTCCGCCCAGGGCAGCTAGTTTTCGCGCGACGGTTTCGGCTAGACGATCTACTGCAGCCTTGTTATCGCTCGGCGATTCGATTTCGACCAGCTCGCGGACGGTCGCGACGATCTGTTCGCGCCGCTCGTTGAAGTATGCGAGCCGGCGTTGCGCCTCAGAGCTCGCGCTGGTAAATGCTTTTCCGGGCTTCACCGCGTTTCCCATCCTTAGTTAAAGTTAATCCGCGCCCCAAATTTCCCCGATCACGCGTTGAAAGTTAGCGCCCAGGATTTTCTCGATTACCAACGAGGGCTGACCGCGCTTGGCTAACTCAGCTGCGATGATCTCCATATGATCCGGGCCATTCAGATCGGGTACGTAAGGGTAGCGGTCCTCGCCGGGAGCGCCGATGCCGAGTTGCTTGCGGCGCGCAATGTCCTGATCAAACGCAGCTTTCTGCTCGGGCGTGAGCACCGTCTTCTGGATGGCCCCATCGGAGCCGATGCCGACATGGTCTGTGCCGCACACATTGATGGCATGCACAAGGTGATCAAGCACGTGTTCCCGAGTCGGGATAGTCGGCGAAGCAACCAGGTATGGCATCAGGAAAACTCCGAAATATCCGCCGCGATCGGCGAGCGCCTTCAGAATCTCGTCGGGCTTGTTGCGTGGGTGGGCATAGACAGCGGCGCATCCAGAATGCGAGATCAGCACCGGCTTGGCGGATTGCGTGATCCCTTCAGAGGTCGTGCGATATCCGCTGTGACTCAGGTCAACCGCGACGCCCAGTTCGTTCATCTTCTTTATGGCGGCGATTCCGGCTTTGCTGAGGCCGGCATTGCCGGGCTCAAGACATCCGTCTCCAAAAATGCCGCGATTGTTGTAAGTGAGCTGCATGATGCGAACGCCCAGCTTGCGAAATGTACCGATGCGCTCAGGATTTTCCTCCAGAAATGCCGTGTACTGGAAGCCGGGCATGATTCCAATCTTGTTCTCGCGCTTGGCGCGGGCGATGTCGGAGTGGCGCCGCACGATCAGAAATGCGTCAGGATGACGATCGGCCAGTTCCTGCAGCGACGCGAGATTGTCGATTGTTTCTTCAAAAGCAGGGGCCGAGATGGTGAAATTGACGGCGGTTATGCCCGATCGGCACACCGCCGCGAGAGTCTCAGCGCTCGGCAGCACGTCCATGTCGTTGAATGGAGCGCAAAGGGAGTCAATGACGATTGCGTTGGCGTACAGCGTGGCCAGCGATGGCGGAGCATCGGCGTTCGTGCCGGGGAACGGCTGCGCCAACAGGCGCGGCGCCAATAGTGCGGCAGCCGACGTCTTAAGGACTGAAAGGGTGAAATCGCGACGATGCACAACGTAGCCCCTGCGGGATTTTACCCCATATGAGTGCCGGGCGCGGGAGCTGACACCCTGTAATCCCGGAGGCTTGTGGAGTTCCGGCGTCATTGCCAGCAATCACGCCCTAAGCGATCACTCGTCACAGACAAGAATCGGCCATTGCGAAAACATAAAGATGACAGGATCGAAGTGGTCCATGGCCACTTCCGATCCACAGGGGGTGCGTATGAAGAAAAGAATCATTTTCTTCTTTCTGCTGGCCCTTTTCGTCTTTGGCACTTCGAAAGCATGGGCCCAGGAAAAATCCGCTATCACGGTAAAGAGCAGCGAACTGAACAATGGCGTTGTGATCGTGGATGTGCTCAAAGCAGGCAAAGGATACGAACTGCAGTGCAACCAGGGACTGCCAAGCTGTACTCCGCTGAAGAGCGGGAAATATCAGATGATCGAACTGCCCAGCAATTCTGGAATGTACGACTGCCGGGACGTTGAGGTTTATCCCGATCCGGCGGCCATTCCGGAAGGTGCAGGCAAGAAAATTGGAGAATATTGTTTGACCGTAAAGTGACCCATTGGGCGGTTTTCGCCATCGTGGCTAGGCTGGTCTGAAAAGGGGTGATGCACGCATCACCGCGATCTCGCGGGAACTTTCGTCGATGTCAACTTTTGAGATCCCGCCAGTCCAGAATGACCTTGCCGGAGTTACCGGTGTGCATGACGGCGAATCCCTTCTCGTATTCCTGCCAGGGAAAGTGATGCGTGATTACCGGTTCGATGTTGAGACCGCTCTCCAGCATGACCGTCATCTTGTACCAGGTCTCATACATCTCGCGCCCGTAGATGCCCTTGATGGTCAGCATGTTAAAGATGACTTTGTTCCAATCGATCGCAATCTGTTCCGCCGGTATGCCGAGCATCGCGATCTTGCCTCCGTGACTCATGTTGACGAGCATGTCGCGGAAGGCCGATGCGTTCCCTGACATTTCGAGACCTACGTCGAATCCTTCGCGCATGCCGAGCTTCTGTTGCACTTCCTGAAGGCTTGTCTTTCGAGGATCGACCGCCATGGTGACGCCTACCTTCGTGGCCAACTCCAGACGGTACGGGTTCACGTCGGTAATCACTACGTAGCGGGCGCCCGCGTGTTTCGCGACCGCCGCCGCCATGATTCCGATGGGCCCTGCGCCCGTGACCAGCACGTCTTCCCCGAGCACGGGAAAAGAAAGAGCGGTATGAACAGCGTTGCCGAAGGGATCGAAAATGGCGGCGATGTCGAGTTTGATTTTCTCGCTGTGCTTCCAGATGTTCGACATGGGGAGCACGATGTATTCGGCAAATGCGCCGGGGCGACTGACGCCAACACCCTGGGTGTGAGCGCAAAGATGACGGCGTCCGGCCAGGCAGTTGCGGCAGCGGCCGCACACCACGTGACCCTCGCCGCTGACCAGTTCTCCGACCCGGAAATCCGATACGTTTGAACCAACGGCGACGATCTTGCCCACAAATTCGTGCCCGATAACCATGGGGACGTTAATGGCCGATTGCGCCCACGCATCCCATTCGTAAATATGCAGGTCGGTGCCGCAGATGCCGGTCAGCAGAACGCGGACTTTGACGTCGTTGATGCCAATTTCCGGCTCGGGAACATCTTCGAGCCAAAGGCCCGGGCTGCGCTTACTTTTTACAAGAGCTTTCATTTTTGTTTGCCTTAGGTATTTGCCTCATGCGAGTCGTGGAGCGCCTGAATCATGCGATGCTGAACTCAATACTCTACTGCGCGAGACCATAG
>JBAQJU010000053.1:0-10964 GCA_049300475.1 Terriglobales bacterium
CAGTAACCTCCTTGTGACCCAAAACCTTACACGGGCAACAATGCTGGCGACGACCACGCGGTAGCGTCCGCCGCGCTAGCGGCTTAGTTCAAACGCGCTTGTGGGAAGTTTGAGAACTCGACCAGTAGCAGCTATTTATCCTCGCTGATCGATGCCGTTTGCTGTAGCTCTCGCTGCAGCTGTAACAATTGACGAAGCTCGTCTGCCTTGGCCGAACTCGTGGACTGCGAACTGCCCAAAGTGGGTCTTCCTGAAGCTGTCTTGGAACTGGCCGTCTTTTCGAGCACCACATAGATTGCAGTGTTCGCAGGGATCGTGACGACGACATGTTCCGTCAAAGCGAGTCTCGATACCTGCTCGTCCGAAGCTTCGCCGACATTGTTGCTGACGCGCTCCCGCAGCATGTCCTCTTCGCTTAAAGGTTGGTCCAGGTTTCCCCGGCCCACCAGCATCGCCCCGACCTCGCCGATCCCGGATAAAGACCGAACGAGCACGTTCTTTCCCGTGTTCTTTCCTTCGACTTTGCCTTTGGGTGGGCCGAGGCTCAAGTTTGTCGCGACGCCTTCGATAGGAAGGGCTGCTCCGTCTGGCATCATCAACGAATCGAATTGGATCGTCATATACCCGGAGCGGTCGGCCTGCTGAATGTGTCCTACGGCTTTTGCTCCGGCTGGAACAATGATCTCCCCCTCACGTTCGTAGTTGTACTCAATCACAGCCAACACCGGTGTCCTGACCGCCGTGCTTGCTGCCGATTCCAAACGCGCTCGTAGGCGCGAGCCAGTGGGCAGCCCGAGGTCGATCACAGGCTCAACGTTGGCCAATTTTGAAGAACCGCCTTGTGAGGTAGAAGCGTTGCGAACGTAAGCGACAGAAGATTTCTCCAGTGCCTCCCTTTCGGCTCTACTCAGATCCCCTGGTTGCGCGCTGCCATCAGCCCCTGGTTGATACGGAGGTGCCTGCCATCGCTCAGGAAACGGTGGTACCGAAGCTAACGTTCCGCTCTGGGTGCTCGGTGACGTCCGCGCGGTATTTGAAAGAGCCGACTGCCTGGTCGCTGTTCGTTGTAGATCCTGCTCATCGACGAAGCCTTCGTGGGTCGCTTTGGTTGGGGGCCTGCCGGAATCAGTGATCGGCAAGAGACTTGGTTCAACGGAAGAAGAGTCACTCGGCTGGGTTGGATCCTGTCGACCCGCAACTGTTCCTCGCGGCTTTTGAACCGTGTGCTTATGCGGGACCGAGAGCGCAACAAACAGCAGCAGGGCAGCCACCACGGCTCCGGCTCCGATGATCACAAACTTGTTCTGTTGAAATTGTTGCCGGGTTCGTTGCCGAGTCCGGGTCGCCAGGTCGATCGGTTGTGCGCCGGGAGTTGGTGCTTCCGGTGCATCGGGTGCTATTTCCGGGACCATGTCCGCCACAGCCGTCCCGTTTCCATTTTGTCCGTTTTGAGAAATCACCTCGACCCTCCTTCTGGCGCCACGAATGCGACCGGGACAAGAACTGGCTGATCCACACCTTCGGCTTGAGCGACTTGGAGCAGCATTTGTTCTCTGGATTCCTTGAAAGAGGGGCGGTCGAACACCACGACCCCGTCCGCTCTGGCGCCCGGCGGCAGACGTCGGATCGTCATCGTATAGTCCTTGATGGGTACGGGATCCGCCTTCACCGTCTTTTTGTGCTTCTCGTTAGACTTGCCCGCAAGCTGTATCTGCGGAGGCAGTAGTTCAATCGTTTTCGACGAAGCATTGAGCACCGAAAACTCCACTGTCATTTGCTGATCCCTCTCGGTGATCCGTCCTACGGCAACCTGCAGAAGTTTGCCTTGCCAATGCGGATTCGGATCGCGTTGTGGCCTGGGGGGCTCCGGGGCGCTGATTGCGGGTGTATTCCCAAGAGTGCTTGGCAACGGTTCCGGTACGACACTCTTCGTCTCGCCAATCACGAAGCTGGACTGCGAATTCCCGAGCAAAAAGCTGTGTGGAAGGTCGTACTGCAGCACGAAGTCAACCGCGCCAGTACGTTCCGAGTTTCCCGCACTGACCAAGTGCAACGAAATCTCATGCCCGGTTGTAGTCGTGATCAACGCGTTGGTCTCGGCGCGACTTGCGGTCGTTGGTTTCAGGAACACCAGCCGCGGCTCGGCCTCGGAATGCTCGGCCTTGAAGGTGCCGGGGTTCCCCAACACCACCGAACTGACGTCCTCCGGCAATCGCACCGAACTGACGTACCCTGGCCGCAGGTGCAGGACAGTCACGCTTTGCGTGTCGAGTGTCAATCGCACGATTCGCGCATCGGGCAGGACCCTTGGAGGTGAGTCCGCCTGGGCTAAGCAATAGGACAGCGTTATCAAATGCACAAAAATCCAACAGATTTTCATTGGATTACTCTGCTCCTTACGGGCGCGGGATTCGCTGGTCTTCTGTCGGCAAGTTGTGGTCGACAATTGGCCCTGATTCGAGATACATAGGTCACGACTTCAGTATTGTGGTAGGCGAGACCACGTCGTGTAACCACGTCTTCGCCGGTAATGTAGCTGGCTGCAACCAATCGCAGATCTCCTTGGAATCTGTGCATAAGCCAGGCGAGATAAAGCACACCGCCAGAGACGTTCTCGTTAAGGTTGCAGAGGTCTCGCACCCCGAGTCGTGCGGCCGTTGAGGGCATCAACTGCATCAGTCCGACCGCGCCTTTACGGGAGACTGCGCACGCATGCCAACCAGATTCCTGCTGAACAATCGCGCGCACAAACGCGATGGGCACTCCGTAGTGCCGCGCATACACTGCAACGTAGTATTCGGCTTCGAGCCGAGCAGGTGTTCTTGGTGGCTGGGCCTGACAGCATAGAGCAGCGCAAGCAACTACTGCGAGGCAGAGGTACCTGCTCATGCTGCGCTCCTCAGTGCTTCCTGGGTGTATTGCTGGGCATCGTAGATCAGGCTGGCAAATCCGTCGCGTAGCAGGAGTTTTCTGCGATCGGCCTCTGTCTTGGCCAGCAGCGGCAACAGGATGTCTCGCATTTCTGCCGTGACTCGCTCAGCCCCGAGAACCTTGAGAGCCCGCGCCAGATCCAGAATCTCCGAAACCGATGGCGGTTTCTCTAGGCTCCAGCCGCGAAGAGCCTTTGCCAGCCCCGCCATTCCTGCATGAAATTCACGGCTCGAATCCGGAGTCCTCAGCGCCACAATTTCCGCCTCCCGCTCGGCGGTCGGGTGCTCAACTCGCAGGTAAAAGCTGCGCCGGCGCAGGGGATCACCGATTCGCCTCTCTTCGTTTGAGGTGAGCACGACAAACGGAACGCTTTTAGCTTTGATGGTGCCCAGCTTCGGAATGCTCAATTGCCACACGCTCAGCAATTCCAGCAACAAGGCCTCAAACGCGTGGTCCACCTTGTCCAATTCGTCGATCAACAGGACACAAGGCTTCTCGAATTGCAGCGCGCGCAGAAGCGGGCCAGCCCTGAAAAACTGCTGGCTGTGTAACTCCGCCTGCAAGAATTCCCAATCGGCACCAACGGACGTGGATCTCAGTTCGACGCTAAGCCTTTGCAGGGACTCATCGAACTTGCCGATAGCCTTCTCTTCGTTGATGCCCTCATAGCACTGGAGGCGCTCGACGGTGGAGTCCGCTGCGTCTGCAACTGCATATGCCAGTTGAGTCTTACCGCTCCCGGCGGGGCCTTCCAGCAGCAACGGTTTCTGCAATCTCGCCGCTAGGTAAACCGTTGTCGTGGCAATCGAATCGGCGATGTAACCAGTAGACCGAAGCCGTTCGCTGACTTCTTCAAGAGATGAGAACACCCGTGGCTCCCGTGCTCCCGACGAATTTCTCGGCCGCGAGCGTCAGAAACCTAACTCCGAAGGACATTTCGGTCAAATCGTAGTACTGTTCGGAGTCTCGAGTCAGCAATTCTAGGTTGTCCATTAGTAATGGACATTAAGTAATAGTGGAAATTGTGCAGCTGGGACCACAATCGGCATCTTGCACGGGGGAGATACCGAAAGATGGCCATGGCCACGACAATAGTCTTGGCCAAGACATAATTCCTACAGTTTGTGACACGCGCGACGGAATTCAGGTGATACAAAATTGCCTCCTTGTGCGAACAACTGAGGAAGGTCTCGGGAGACCCCGTGCTTGATTCCCCGCGGCACGGGTGGCTGAGGGGGTCTGCCGGGACCTTTACTTGATCGCCCGGTGTACCGAATACACAAGTTCTCGCTACCAGTTGTGGCGCCGGTTACGAGTGCCTGACAATAATCACAAGAACGACTGATGAGCCAGACAGGAATTCGCCTAACTCGCGCCGATCTCTACGAGAAAGTCTGGGCCACTCCCATGCGGATACTTGCCAAGGAATTTGGCATGTCCGACGTTGGTTTGGCAAAGGTCTGCCGAAGGCACAACGTTCCTGTGCCGCCAGTGGGATATTGGCGGCGAAACGAAACCGGCTACAAGGTCACTCGCCCTCTATTGCCCGTGGCAAAGGATGCCGCAGAGCATCTGGACATCTACGTCAGGGAGAGGCTCCGCCCAGAATTCGAGGAACTGACCCGCCAGGTCCCGCCACAGGTAATAGTCACACCTGAAATCTCCCATCCCCTTGCATTGAGGTCTCAGAGACTTCTCGAACGTGGGAAGACCAACCAGCGAGGGTTGCTCACATCGAAGAATTGCGCGTTGGCCCACATCTTTGTGTCCGGAGAGCAAGTGCCGCGCGCGCTCAAAATCCTCAACGCACTGCTTCTGGCCCTTGAAGAACGGGGACAGTCGGCCTCCTGGCCAAAGGAGGAAGGCGCATTCCTGGCGGTGAGCATCGATGGTGACGCCGTCAGGTTCTCACTATCGGAAGTCACCGATAGCCTGGCGCATGTTCTGACTCCTGCGGAAGCGAAGCATCCATGGTCCGCGCCCAAGCACGATTACAAACTGACCGGCAGGTTGCAGCTACAGATCAGCAATCTTCCGGCCTTCATGGGACCGATCCGACGAACTTGGGCTGATGGAAAACAGCAACGAATAGAAGACTGCATCGGGGATTTCATCATTGGGCTCAGCGTCGCGGCGGCGGCCATCAAGAAACACAAGCAAGAGATGGAAGAACGGGAGCAGCGCTGGCAGGAGGAGCGAAAGCAGGAAGAAGACGAGCGGCGCAAGGCAGAAGAGCACAAACGGAAGGCTGAGTTTGTCGCCGAACTCATCGGCGACTGGGAAGAAGCGGCTCGCCTTCGACAATTCATTAAAGCCATCGAGGAACGAACCTCGCAGTCGGATTTCTCCGATGACGAAAAGGGTGATATTCAGCAGGTGGCGGACTGGACTAGGGAATACGCCGATTCTTTGGATCCGCTTTCTGATCTTCCTGAGGCGATCGATGAATTCGTTCGGCCCGAAAGCACGTACGGGTGGCTGAAGTGAAGTCGTTTAGTGCCCGTTCGCTCGCGTAGCGTGTCGGTTCGGACTCACGCGTGTCCAAGTTTTCCATGTGTCCATTACTAATGGACAACGCTACGACAGCTACACGTCTCTTTGATCGCAACCTATGCCAAATACATGGTTCACTGCTGATTTCCATCTGGGACATGCCAACATCATCCGCTATTGCGGTCGGCCTTTTCCGACCGTCGAAGAAATGGATCAGGCAATTCTTGAACGCCTGAACGCCTCGGTGAAGGCGAATGACATTCTTTATTTTCTAGGGGACTTCTGCATCGGGAACCAGGCCCGGATTCTCGAATACCGTCGCCGGATTCGATGTAAGAAGATCTTCGCCGTGCCTGGAAATCATGACAAACAGGCTCGCAAGCTGAAAGGGGAATTCTCCTGGCTCAACAATCTAGCGGAAGTTTCGATCAATGGCCAACCAATTGTGCTTTGTCACTTCGCCTTGCGGGTCTGGAATCGAAGCAATCGCGGATCATGGCATCTCTACGGTCATTCTCACGGACGCCTACTTGAAGTTCCCCGCTCGCTCTCCATGGATGTGGGAGTCGACACGCACGACCTCCGCCCATGGCATTTTGACGAAATCGCCGACATCATGAGGAAAAAAGCAGAGGCTCCGGCGTTAGCCCCAGATCACTAGCAATCCCCGCACGTGCATCCAGTCACAGGCAAGAATCTCGGATCGCGATGCTACTACTTCTGAGAGCTGGGAGTTTCCGGCGCCGCCAAGAGGCGAAGTCGCCCTTTGATTCCCGCTTCGATCGATGAGGCAATCTGATCGGGAAAGTTCTTTGGCAGCTTTGACACAACAGAGTCAACCGCGGCGGTTCCTCCGTCTAGCAACTCGTGGACAACTGATTCAATCACCTCTTTCCCCACCCCGGCCTGATCTGCCGTCTGAAAAAAGTGACGTGGCGCAATCTGCCTGATCTGGTAGTGCGGTTTTGTGCCGAATGCCATTGCCAGCCGAAACTGTTTCCACAAAATCTGCTTTGAATCGACGCTAGGCTGAGCTGAGATGACATCGTAGAGTGGCGTCATGCGAAAACGTCCACCTGGAGAGAGAAAGATGCTGAAGTTTTTCGCATGTCCGTCGGTAGCTCCCATGAGCCAGAAGGCGATGTTCGCTTTCAGAAATGAGCGCTGATCCGAGAGTGGTTCATCACTGCCCCGCAGCATCTTGAGGATGTCGGTTATGCCTGGACCGCCATCGCTCTCGTATTTCAGGGTCGGCGGCACCGAGAGTGCTTGGCAGGAATCCTCTTGCGGCAGACGCAACAGTCTTTGATCGCCAGTCCACAGTCGGTCGAAACGCTCAACAATCAGGACGCGTTTATCTCCGAAGGTTTCCATTTCTGCGCTTGCAGCCGGTAGACCCAAAGCATTGAGGATCTTGAGGCAGAGATATTCGTTCTCAACACTCGAGGTGAGGTCCACTCCGTTGGGGAGCTTTCCGATCGTAGGCTTGAAGATGTGCGTCGTCGCAGTTGTGCCGCGGGGTTTGCACCATCTGCCGTTCCAACGCAGAAGAGCGGTCTTCTCTTGAGCGCCGGCGATAGATATTCGGAAGCTCTCATCCTCCGTAATTCCGAGGGGCGCGGTTGCTAGATTGTGAAGAATGGCGGCGATTTCGCGTTCACTGACGGGTACGGCATCGATCACGCCTGCAGGAGTGGGTTCGGAGTCCTCGGGAAGGAACTGTAGTGCACCCACACAGTCATGGCCGATCGCCATCAACAGGCTATAAGCGTCGGTTCCTTCGGCGTGCGCGCGCGCCGCGATCTGAAGCCGCAGAGTATCGTTGTCCGGCAATAAATTCTCGAAAACGGCCAGCACGGGAGCGCCCAGGTATGCCTGTTCGCGTAGAGGCAAGGAGAGCGATGCGGGCAGGGCCGAGTCCCACTCCAGCCATGACCGGTCGTATTGAAAAGAGATTGCCCCCGAAGTCTCGCGTCGAAGTAGCCCGACAAGACGACTGTTTAGAAAGACTCTTAGACGGCGGTGCGAGGTTCGGCGGGGCATTAGAAGAGTTTCTCAATATCTTGGGATGAGCCCTTGGTGCGCGGCCGAACCACCAATTCCAGGTCAAGCGCGGCAAGCGCACGCAGCACTGTGTCGAAGCGGGCTGCTGCTGACCTCTCAATGTCCGAAATCGTACGCTGCCGCACCCCGGCTTTTGCGGCTAATTGCTCCTGGGTTAGGCCGAGCTCGCGTCGCCGCTCTCGGATGGAATTCCCGAGCTGCAGAGGAGTTCGTGCAATGGCCTGCATGTTGTTCTCTTTTCTGTCGCGTCAATTGGCTTCTTATGCGCTTTTCCGCCTAAAGACATCTTAGGCGCTTTTTCGCCTGAGAGCATTTTAGGCGGTTTCCCGCCTATTTGCAAGATAGGCGGTTTCCCGCCTAAGGCATTCGGGTATCTTGGTCCAAAGACTAACCGGCCCGACTCTTGCTCGGCTCGCAGCGGGCCGCTCCATCGCAATTCCATTCCAGCCAATGTCCCCGGAAAAGTCAGCATGACGGCAGCCCGAATCTCGTCACCTACGACCTGCGGGAAGGAATCCCGGAGCAAACCTGATTCGGATGCTGAACTGGCGATCGATGGCGCTGGATTGTGCGTCTGATTTACAACTTCGCTTCAGATGCTCTCCGCGTCGACTCACCCTTCCTCTTCCTCTTTTTCTTCTTGCTCTGATTCAGACGTCTGCATCGCTAATGGTACGTATCTTTCGACCGGTGTTTTCCATGAGCGGAAGAAATCCATCGGATCCTGCGTGCCCACAAAATCGAGGGCCAATGCGAGGCGTTTCAGCACTTCTCGCTGTTGATCCTCGGGCAGGTCTCGCACACGACTCTCAACTCGTTTTAGAAACTGTTCCACACTCGTGACTCTTGCCCATTCCTGAATCACTTGGTCAAGTTGCTCGCGGCTCTCTTCGATGGAGCGAGCGATGCGACTGCGATCCTCCTCTTCTTTCCACTTCCGTTGCTGAGCCTCCCATTCTCGACGCCGGATCTTGGCCTCCCGCTGTGCCTCTTTTACTTTCTCTGCCACAATTTCAGTAGAGCTCTCGATCTCCTCCACAATTTCCGGGATGTCTTTTGCAAGCGTTCCAACCTCGGTCTCCTGAAACATCAGCCACCAATCGACGCCACCATACGGCGCGTAGACGACCAACCGGAGACGGCCGCAGGGAATATCCTTGGTCGTCGTCCAACTGTTATCGTCACGCCGGGGTGCTGCTTTGGCAGGCTTGGAATCAGACTCGCGGATGTACTTTCCATTTACATAGCGAAGGACAAGCGACTCAGACATTTCGATGATGGCAAGGCCAAACGCGACCGAGCCGGCATAAACCACGGTGGGCCGTTGTGGCGACCACAGGTGGTTGTAGTCATATGACGCCTCGCTGCGTAGCGCCTTGGGCAGTTGCTCGTGTTCGTCGATGCGGCTACGCTCGAAGCAATCGCCCAGCGTCGAGATGACCACCCGATGTCCGGCTGATTCCAATGCGTTGAATAGATCATTTGCAAAGGCAAGAGCTTTATCAAGTCCCGCCTTCGATGCAGTAACGTCGACCATCAGCCGCTTGTAAGGCTTGAGGTGCTGGCCTTCGTCCACTTTGTAGCCCGCGCCATAGTATCCCTTCGCGTCACGAATCAGCCCGTGAACGCCGGCAAGGGAGTGCGCTAGTCTGCTGCTTCGCGGGTTAGGTGGGTTGGTTACGAGCCGCGGCCGAGGTGGCGACGACAGTCCTCCCTCTCGAGACCAACTTAGTTGGTCACCCGACTGTGCAACTGGCAATGGCGGCTTCTCCGGCGCTTTTCCCACTGCCAACTTCGCCCAGTAGCCTCGCTCCGGACGCGGCACGCGCAGTACGGAACACACTCGAGCCATGTAACAGCTCGACACCTTGAACTGCTGGGCCACTTTGATCATTGGCGTAGACCAGACCATCTCGTAAAGCTCTTGTCTCGAAATCAGGTCTGCCGCCATCAGCGCATCTCTCGAGAACGCAGGCTTTGGGGGAGGCGACTCCTGCGTAACGTGGCCAGGTCGCGCATCGCGCCTTTGCTATGGAACACTATCGGGGATGTCACGCTTGCGGCGCCAATCCGCGACGCGAGAATCTGCGAAGAAAGGAGCGACCGAATCCATTGGAAAGTTTCTCATTGTCAACCGCTCTCATCACCAGACAAGTATCGAAACGCAGCGACGCATCCGACAGCGGCATGACAACAAGATGATCCAGACGAAAATCCGGGACGCAAGCCTGCGTGAGAATCCCTACGCCGGCATGCTCCAGCACTAACTGAACAGCCTGGTCGTAAGTGAAGGTCTCGTGTAGATTCTTCGGCAAGATCTTTTCTCGTTTAGCCGCTTCGAGAATCGCATCGTGAATCGCCGGGTGAACCTGTCTGGCACTCAAAATCCATTCATCATCTGCGAGATCTCCGAGGACCAGTTCTTTGCGGCAAGCATATCGGTGAGAATCCGGCAAAACAGCGTAGAGCGGTCTTCGCGCAAATGGTACCGCCGTGATCCGCTTTTCCTCTGGAGGTGACGTTACCAGCGCCAGATTCAGCTCTCCCACCAGGACACCGCGCACCAGGTCCATCGCAAACCGGGTGCATAGGCGAATTCTGACATTTGTGTATGAGGGACGCCGCGTAGCCAGGATGCCCGAAACCCAAGCGTGATCGGCATCTGGCGAGTAGCCGATTACTAGCGAGTCGTGGGCTCGACAATCGGCGCGAGCGAGATTAAGAGCACGTTCAGCGTGGAAAATGGCGAGCCGCGCCTCGTCGACGAAAGTGCGACCTGCATCCGTAAGCTCAACGATGCGGCCTTTGTCGCGGGCGAACAGACGCACTCCATGCAAGCGCTCAATCTGCTGGAGTTGCTTGCTGAGGCTGGGCTGGGCGATGCGTAGCCGATGAGATGCCCGAGTAAAGTGCATCTCCTCAGCCAGAACAACCACGGAATACAAATGACGAAGCTCCAGATCCAGGCGCATGGATCTTTCACGCCGGGGCCGCCGCCTCCTTGCGTGCGACGCGAGTGGCCCACGAACGATCGAATACCACTAACTCTAGTACGCACGGGAATAGCGATTCGTATCAATCCGGACGGTCATTTAGAAGAACTGATTTCAGATTTGTCAGGAGGATGGCGCTTCTTGCGAACGGATCTCGTCCCCCTTCAGCGCAAGCTTCAAGCAAGAGGTGGGAGAAGGCAAGACCTAGAGAGCACGACAGTGTTGTCTACCAGCGACCCAATACAAGAATTCTGTGGATGTGCTACTTCGATCAAAGCGGGAAGCGCATCCGGGAATCAACCTTCACCGAGGACTGGCAGGAAGCGAACGAGAAACTCCGCGAACGGCTCGGCGCCCTAGCAGGTTGCGGAAAAACTCTTGTCGAGTGCCTTGGCACCGGCGGGAAAGGCAACTGTGTCCAACTAACGATGTAAAGCGACGTAGGCGATGTAAAAGAAGAGCGTTGCCCCTGCGATTACGATT
>JBAQJU010000054.1:0-18567 GCA_049300475.1 Terriglobales bacterium
GACTGGTCCCGTCCACAGCCGGTCACTCACCGGCGAATCAAGGATTCACCTGGATCTCGGCCATCATGCCGCCATCCTCATGGTCGAGAACGTGACAGTGATAGACAAACGTACCCGCAATTTCGGGATCGCTGAAATCCATGCGTACGGTCACGCTGGGATAGGGCAGCGTACCGTTCCAGTACGGGACCAGTACGGTGTCTTGCATCACAGGCGTCTGGAGCGGCACTCCGTTGATCGCCATCACCAGAAAATGGATCTGATGTATATGAAATGCGTGCTCCTCGGAGCTGCGGTTTTCAATCGTCCAATCCTCAATTGCTCCCACGTTGGTGACGATGGCCGGAGGAAGGGAAGGACTGAACACCTGTGGCGTTTGGCCAGCGACGGTGAGGAAGTAGTTGGTCGGACCGTTGGTTCCCTCGGTGGCCTCGGAGAAGTAAAGGCTTCGGGTGGCCGTGGGTTTGACATTGGCGATGCCGGCGAATCGTTGCTTCAGTCGTGGGGCCGGCTTAGCCGCGGGAATGTGGCGCTTGACGGGAACCTTGAGTTTGCGTTTGCTGGCATCCGTGCTGGAAATAACATTGGCCAGCACCTGCGCGGCATTGGGATTCCCCACTGGGCCGGTATTGAATCCCAGATTAACGAAAATGGCATAGGCGTCCTCGGGAGGACCAGTCATGACAAATTCGGCGCGGCCTGCTGGAGGAATCGCGATATCGGTTACATAAGGATCATTGGTGACGGGGACGGCGTCGATTGCAATCAACTCCAGGCTCTGGGGAACGTCGTTATACAAAAGCTGTAGATCAAGGAAAGCCTGGGTGGAAGAATTCACCACGCGCCAGAATTGCTGCTCTCCGGGATCAGCGACAATCGCAGGCAGGGTCTGCAAGGGAGGTTGTACTACCGTCTCGAAATTTAGCGTCAATTCATAAGGTCCAGGCAGCCAGGAACCGGGATTCAGAAACTGCTGGCGCACGAGCAATACCTGTTCGGTAAGTCCTGCCACCTGTGGTTTCACGTTCTCGATGCCGCCGACAATCAGTGCACCCGAGGCGCCGCCATTTACCTGGTTGGTCGTGAATCCGTGGGGATGAGGGTGATACCAGTACAATCCGGGCGGTTCGTTACTCGGAATTTGAGTTGAGTACTGGAACGGGGGATCGGTGGGCTGGATAATCGTGTTGACTACGTCGTCTTGATGGCAGACCGGTGGGATGTTGAGTCCGTGAAAATGCAAATTAGTGGAGTTCACAGTAATGGTGCCGCCATTACAGGAAATGTCCTGGGGAGACGCAGCCTTGGGCCGCATCTTCATCGGGTGCTTCATGCGCATGGGCTTCGCCCCGGGAACGTTGAGATTATTGGTCAAAGTCAGGTTCAAGGTATCGCTGGGGTTGAGGCGCAGCGTCGGAGCCTCGACGCCGTCGGCGAAGTCGTTGTAACAAAAGTGTTGATACCCATTCGAATCAACGCCGTAATCCAACTCCAACTGCAGGTTGAGCGTTCCATTCTGGCTATAGAGGTCTAACGGATTCGTGATGGTGGTGCCGGGGTCAGGACGCGAAGGACAGTTTCCTACTTGCGCGGAAGCTGTGACCAGAGCCAGTCCGACAAGGTGTATCGTAATCGCTAGCCTGAAACACTTACGCATACCTGCTCCTTAATTTCCTTACTGACCCGAAACGTAAGTCGAGGCGGTGCTCAACCACTGTCCTCCGACATATGAATACAGTGTCACGTAGACGATGCTGCCGTTCGCCGGTAAACTTGACACCGTTGTCGTCAATACATTGCCCAGGTTTCCTGATTGATAGACATCGTTCCCACCTGGAGCCAGAGCACTGATATCGACCCAATATGCAGTAGCGCTTTGGTCGGCGCTCCAAGTGAACGTCGCCTTATTCCCGCTCAGCGTCGAACCCGGTACGGGCGTTTGCATCATCGCCAACCCGCCGGAGCCGCTGGACGCCGTGTAAGTGTACGCATTGGGGGACCATGCCCCGCCGATCAAAGAGTACAGAGTGACAAAGATCTCGCTGCCATCCATAGGCAGTCCATTCACCGTCAATTGCGTTACGTTGCCCAGGTTTCCGGATTGTTCGTACTGGTTGCCGCCGGCAACGTTGCCCGCATCCAGCCAGTACGCCGTAGCACCGGCGCCAGCGGTCCAGCTGAAGGTCACAGTATTGCCACTCAACGTCGTGCCCGGAGCCGGAGTAGTGATAACTCCACCTGACTGAGCCGCGGTGAACGCCGTGTAGGTGTATGCGTTGCTGACCCAGGTTCCACTTATCAACGAGTAGAGTGTCGCGTAAATTGTGGTGCCGTTGGTGGGCAGTCCGTTCACCGTCAATTGCGTTACATTGCCGAGGTTTCCGGATTGTTCGTATTGGTTGCCACCGGCCACGCTGCCGAGATCCAGCCAGTAGGCCGTAGCCCCTGAACCCGAAGTCCAGTCGAACGTCACGGTACTTCCACTCAGAGTCGTACCGGGATTGGGCGTCGTCAAAACGCCG
The DNA here is from genome assembly GCA_049300475.1 of Terriglobales bacterium. Taxonomy (GTDB): domain Bacteria; phylum Acidobacteriota; class Terriglobia; order Terriglobales; family Acidobacteriaceae; genus Acidiflorens. The sequence continues at coordinate 2,523 of JBAQJU010000054.1, forward strand.
GGCGCCGTCGCCACGCCGTATGCCGTGTAGGTGTATGCGTTGCTGATCCACGCTCCATTAATCAGCGAATAAAGTGTGGCGTAAACGGTGATGCCATTGGTGGGCAGTCCGTTCGCGGTGGTGGTCAGCACGTTGCCCAAGTTTCCGGATTGATAGTACTGATTGCCACCAGCTACGTTACCGAGATCGAGCCAGTATGCCGTGGCGGCCGTGCCCGCTGTCCAATCGAAGGTGACGTTACTTCCCCCCAAAACTGAACCTGGTGCAGGTGTGGTCATTGCGCCTGCGCCATTCGCCGGGCTGAAGGCGGTGTACGTATATGAGTTGCTTACCCACGAACCATTGATAAGCCAGTAGAAGGTCACATAGACCGGGCTGCCATTGGTCGGAAGTGAGGTCACCGTAGCCGACAGCGTTGTTGCGGCAAGGCTGCCGGATTGATAGTACTGATTGCCGCCGACGGAGGATCCCACGTCGATCCAGAATGCGGTGGCTGCTGGGACGCCATCCCAATAGAAGGTAACGCTGTTACCCGTGAGAGTCGAACCCGGAGCGGGGCTGTACAAACCCGGCTGCAGCGTTGGCACAACTGCAATCGAGAGCAAAGCCTGGCTGTTGGGCTCGGAAACCGGGGATGCGGCAGTTTCGGTGAGGGTGCACTGTCCGTTGCTGACGCTCACGGTTAGGACGCCAATTGCTGATGGCTGGCCGAACTCTGCGACGTAGAGCACCGATCCCGTGCCGGTGGGCAGTTGCGTTGCCAAGGTGGCCGGGAAGGAGAACGTGTTATCAAAGCCACTGAGCTGAGCGGAGATGCAACTTCCAGAGACGACGCCCGTGGCGGTGTCAAAAAAGGCGGCGCTTACTTGACCGGAGGTATTGTTGACGATGTAAAGCAGCGTTCCATCGGGACTGAGAAGGACGTTGTTGGAATTGAAGCCTGAGGGCAGGTTGTAGAGAACGGTTTGGGTTAGCCGGCCGGAGGAAATATCGGAGACTTCGACGGTGGCACCGCTGGAATCATCACCGAAAACGGCGTAATGGCCATCAGGGGTGATGACGACGCCGTCGGGAAAATTGTCAGTGTCGAACCCGGTGGCATATTGTGCGTCGCCATTTGAGACAGGCACCCCATCCGAAATATCGAACGACTCGATGGAACCGTCGCCGTAGGTCAAAACCATTAAGCTGTTGTACAGCGCCATTGCTTTGGCCGTGCCGCCATTCAAGCCGCTCGGAGAGATGTCACTGATGAATTGCAGTCCGCATCCGGACTGCACCGCAAAGGTCGCGATGGTGGCAGAACTCGAAAAACCGGCATACAGGTAGTTGCCGTTCACCACCATGCCAATACCGTTGTCTACACCCTTGTCGCTAGCGGAAGCCGAAAAATCACCCACCACCGTTTGCGTCAGAGCCTGGACTCCAGCGATGGTGTTGCTCGACCCCTCGGAAAGAAAGACGCACGGTGACGTTTGACTGTTAAGGACCGCTACTCGGCTCGCGGCAAAATATCCGCCCAAGGATCCGGTCCCGCCCAGTGTTACCGGCTTGGGATTGCTTAAGGAGCCATCGGCCGCGATGGTAAAGAAAGTCGCAGTGTCAGACGTTCCCTTGCCGTCGTCGTCATTCGTAATCAAGTATCCGGTCGATCCTTGCGGGGTAGCGGCGAACGCAAAGTGTGCTCCTGAGATCACCAGCAGCGTCAGCGATATCGTGAGCAAAGAGACTCTCAGCAATTTCCTTCTCATTGCTCGCTCCTCTCTGAAACTCAATTTGCAGCTTAATGGTTTGCTACGGGAAACATTTTCAGGTTCGTTGGCCGATTACAAAATCCCCTGAACCGGCTTTCGGAAGGGATTGCAGCCGAGGGAGGTCCTGCAGTGCTGTTAAGTATACACGGACTCCAAAGGATTGCGAACCGGGTACCACAGAACTTTTCTTCACTTGACATCCACATGCCAAAGAGAAGAGTATGGCACCCACTGTTGGGCGGCAGATTTCTCCTTCCGAACCGCCGAGTCGACACGGAAATCAGTGCTGTGAGTCGAACTGATTTCCTCCCGGTCCAAAATTCTCGTACTAACAACTGAAAAGGACTACGGTGACTATGAAGAAGCTATCCGCGGCACTTGCGATCGCTCTCGCTTGTCTTGTCGTGGTCGGCATGGTGGGAACAGCCGACTGCCAAACCTGGACTCCAATGACGACCACTCCTCCCGTGTCTTTCGGTTGGATACAATTGCTCACCGACGGCCGTGTTATGCTGCACGAGGAGCCGAACTGTAGCGGTTCCACTTGCAAGGGCAAGGACTACACTGCCTGGTACACGTTGACTCCCGATATCAACGGCAACTATGCCACTGGCACGTTCACTCAGGTGGCATCGAGTGCGGCCGGTTACGCACCCCTCTATTTTGCGTCCTCCGTACTGCCGGACGGAAAAGTAGTTACGCAAGGCGGCGAATATCAGTGCGCCGCTGGTAGCTGCGCTGACGCTTGGCAGAGTATGGGACAACTCTACGATCCAGTTCAGAATACCTGGGTTGCAACGGCGCCCCCGATTCCGAATAGTTTGGAGGCTTTCGGGGACGCTCAGTCCATGGTCCTTCCCAACGGAACCTGGATGGTAGCGGCGTGCTGCTCGCAGTTTGTCACCTATACCCCGTTCCCGGCCTATTTTTATTTCAATGAAAACACGTTGAACTTCACCGAAGAAGGCTACGTGGGCGATGGGGGAGTCTCTGAATTCGACGAATCAGGGTGGAACCTGCTTCCGAATGGGCAGATCATGATGGTTGATGTCCCTCTGGGTGCAGGCAGCACGACGTTCCAGAGTTCGTCAATCTACGACCCACCGACCAATACGTGGCTAACGCCACAAGATACACAAGTGCAACTTTGGGACGATGGGTGCGGGACGTTCTCTACCGCTAGCTATGAGCTTGGGCCCGTCATGTTGATGCCCAATGGAACCCTGTTTGCGACCGGTGCGAGCAATTGCCACGCCGGCAACATTGCGACCTACGACTTGACTGCAGGGGTTTGGACAGCTCAAGCACCGTTTCCCGGGAAGAGCGCGGCCAACGATGCGCCTGGCGCGACCGAAATCAACGGCAACGCCATCGTAATCACGAGCCCCTACACCAACACGTTCTCCACACCTCTCACCATCTACGAATGGAACGGCACGACCTTAAACTCGTTCCCCAACGTAACTAACGCCTCCAAAGACGACTCTTATGTTACCCACTTGCTGGTGCTGCCCAACGGTCAGATCATGTTCACGGATTTCAGCACCAATGGTATCGAGTTCTTGAACAGCGCGGGCACCTACCAGGCCGCCTGGCAGCCGACCATCACTTCCGCACCGTCAAGTCTGACGATCGGGCAGACTTACCAGATCTCTGGAACTCAGTTTAACGGCGTGACTACTGGCGCCGAGTATGGCGACGATTTCCAGGCCAACACCAATTATCCGCTGGTGCGAATCGTGAACAACAGCACCAGCCACGTCTTCTACGCCAGGACGCACGGTCATAGCACCATGGGCGTGGCGACCGGTTCGACGCCGGTATCCACCAACTTCGACGTGCTGAGCGCCACTGAAACCGGACCCTGTCAGCTATATGTGGTGGCGAACGGCATTCCATCCGCTCCTTCGGCCTGCAATGTCAGCGCGCCGATAGGAATTTACAGTCCCGCCAACAATACCCCACTGACCAGCAACTCGGTGACTTTCTTGTGGGGCGGCACGGGCAGCGCCACGGCATATTGGCTGGACGTGGGTGCGGAACAGGGAGGGAACGAGTACGAGCAATCGGGAAGTCTCTCCAGTTCCACGTTGTCAATGGCAGTCAGTAACCTTCCAACCAATGGCAGCGCGGTGTGGGCGCGCTTGTACTACGAGGTTAGTGGAAACTGGCAATATGTGGACAATAACTACACGGCGATAGGCGGTCCCGCCAGCCTGGGCTCGATTAACACACCGGGGCCGGGTTCCACTCTGACGAGCACTTCGCAGGCGTTTACCTGGAGTGCCGGCACGGGCGCAACGGCATACGAACTGACCGCAGGAAGCACCATGTATGGAACCCAGTACTACTCCTCCGGGAACCTTGGCAACGTGGTGACCGCTACTGCGACCAGTCTGCCCACCAACGGGAGCACGATCTATATCACGCTGTACTCACTGGTGGGTGGAGCGTGGAACAGCAACTCGTACACCTACACCGCAGTCAACCCTCTGGCTGGAGGCGGCGCAACCATGAGCACGCCGGCACCGGGAACCATGTTGACCAGCTCAACAGTGGCCTTCACCTGGGTAAAAGGTACGGCCACGGCGCAAGCTTACTGGCTGTATGCAGGATCCTCTGCGGGCGCCAAGGATTACTACAATTCGGGGAGCATCAGCAGGGGAACGCTCACCGCAACAGCGAAAGGCTTGCCAACCAACGGGAGCACGGTTTACGTGACTCTGTTCACGGAGATCGCAGGCACGTATGTTCCCACCGGGTATACCTACACGGCATTGAACGCGACGGGAGCGGCGGCCGGAATGTTGACCACTCCCAATCCGGGCACTGTCTTGACCGGTAATACGGTGACATTTGACTGGACGGCCGGTACAGGAGGAGCAACGGCTTATTGGCTGGATGTCGGCAATACGCCGGGCGGGAACCAGTATTCGCAATCCGGAAACCTGGGCAACGTGCTCACCACGACTGTAAGCGGGTTACCAACGGATGGCAGCACCGTAAACGTTACCTTATACTCGCTGATCGGTAGCCAGTGGGTAGCGAATGCATACACCTATACAGCATTTAGTGCAACCAGCGGGTTGGCAGTCATGCAGACGCCAATGCCAAGTTCGACACTGAGCGGGAATGCGGTGACGTTCACCTGGAGCGCGGATGCAAATGCCACCAACTACTGGGTCGATGTCAGTAACATCGGTCCCGGTGGAAACGACCTGGATCAATCCGGAAGTCTTGGCAACGTGCAGACCGAGACGATATACAATCTGCCGGCGAATGGCAGCACTATATACGTCACGCTGTACTCGTATGTTGGAGGGCAGTGGTTGAGCACGGCCTCCACTTACGTTTCTGGTCCCTAGGAAGACGAGACTGGTTGGTTCGAGAGCCAGCCACTTTTAGAGAGGGGTACGGGAAGACTCCGTGCCCCCTTTTTACGCGGCTACTTTTGCTAGTGATAGACTTTGCCCAATGTCTTTGATACGGCACTTGTTTTGCGCTGTCTTGCTGGCGGCGGGAACGCTGGCTGACGCGGCGGCGCATCCAAACATTATTCTGATCACGCTCGACACCGTCCGAGCCGACCGAATGGGGTTCTTAGGCTCCAAGCGTGGTTTAACGCCGAATTTGGATGTGTTGGCTTCTCAGTCAGTGGTCTTCACGCGCGCGTACTCTCAGGTTCCGCTGACGCCCCCATCGCACGCGACCATTCTCACGGGCACATATCCGCAGTTTCATAAGGTGGATGGTTTCGACGTGCCGCTGGCGAAGGACCTGCCCTACGCTCCAGACATCCTGCGCACCAATGGATATCGAACCGCGGCATTCGTCGGTTCTTTTGCGCTCGACCCGCAACAACGGTTCGCACAGGGCTTCGACCGGGGATTCGACACCTATGATGCCGGATTCACGGATTGGCGTCCAGGACTCGATCGCTACCACACCACCGAGCGCCGAGGAGCTGACGTCGTGGCGCATGCTCTGGCATGGTTAGACCACCGTCCCGAAGGTCCGTTTTTCATGTGGGTGCATCTTTACGATGCACATCGTCCGTATGATCCTCCGGAACCGTACAAGTCCAAGTACGCTGCCGCGCCCTACGACGGCGAGATCGCCTATGCAGATTCCGCCGTGGGCGGATTGCTGAAACAATTGCGAAACCGCGGGCTTTATGAGAGCGCGGTGATCGCAGTGATGGCGGATCACGGCGAGGGGCTCGGAGATCACGGGGAAGATGAACATGGAATCTTTCTCTACGATGAAACCATCCACGTGCCTCTGCTGATCAAGTTGGCCGGAAGCGCTATGCCGGGAAGCGGTTCGGAGGGGGAACGAATCGAGAGCCGAGTCGAACTCGTGGATGTTCTGCCCACGATTCTGGAAGCCGTCGGAGTTGCAATTCCAAAAGAAGTGCAGGGTCAATCGCTGCAGGAACTGATGACGGCGAAGACGAGACTATCGTCGGCGGAAAGGCCAGCTGAAAACGTGGCCAGTCCCGGTTCCCAGGCATTCCGCGATCGGCCAGCGTATGCCGAGACAGACTATCCGCGTACTGCATACGGATGGAGTCCTCTTCGCGCATTGCGCACGGGAAAATATCTGTACGTTGAGGCGCCGCGGCCAGAACTATATGACGAATCCACGGATCCGAGCGCAGAGCATAATCTTTCCTTGAAATCAGTAGCCGTGAGCGACACGCTGGCGGAGCAGCTCGATGCCTTCCGTCAGAAGACCGGAAGCGCCGGCGAAACGCCGCGGCAGGCGCTCGATCCTCAAGCGCAGGAGAGGCTCGCGGCGCTAGGATACGTCGCTTCGGGGAGCAACGATACGAAGGCGGGGACCAAAGGTCCGCTCGTCGATCCCAAAGACAAAATCGCCGTTGCCAATGAGCTTGGCGAGATCACCTTCCTCATGAATAATTTTCGGTTTCAGGAAGCGATTCCTCTGCTCCAGCAATTGATTGCCAGAGAGCCGGAAATGCCTTTGCCCTATGGACAGTTGGGCCGAACTTATATTGCGTTGAACGAATCCGCGAAGGCTGTGCCGGTGCTGCGCAAGCTGGTGGAATTGGCTCCGGATTCGATCGTCCCTCATTTCTACCTTGGGGTGGCGTTGATGGGATCCGAGGACGCAGCTGCGGCTATACCGGAATTTGAGGAGGTTGTAAATAAGGGAGTGCGCTGGGATCAAGCGCGCTTCATGCTTGCAAAAGCCTATGCGCAGGAAGGCAGGTCCGGGGACGCGATCACGCAGTGTGAGACTGTCATCGCAAGTAACCCGAACGACTATGGTGCACTGCTTCTCGATGGAAAGCTCCTTGCTCTCGCGAAACAACCGGGGGCGGCCCTGCCGAAACTGGAGAGGGCAGCGGCGCTGCAGCCTCAAATGCCAGAGCCGCGCGCATACCTAGCCAATGCTTTTGCCCAGTTGGGGCGTGAGAGAGAGGCCGTGCGCGAGCGAGCAGCGACCCGGCGCTTGGAGGCAGCCCGCGAGGAGCGATCAAAAGCGGGGAGCCACTAGTCAGCTGTTTCACCCGGTCCGAGTCACTGTCACTGGCACTGGCATGGTTCCATCCCGGCGAGTTAGCCTGCAAGTCGAGTGGTCGCAGCTCAATCGGTGAGCGGCCTGTCGTTCCGCGGCAAGGCGAACACCGCTATTAGCCCCACCGGTTCATGGGGGTCAGAGCCAGGTTGTGGCTGCAATGACTGTGCAGATTATGGCAAGTGCTATCAGTCGGCGGCCTTTTCTGTGGTGAGTTTGGTGCGCCGGCGAGTGAAGAGTAGCTTTACGCAAACAAGGGCCGCGCCGGGGCCGAATGCGGCGATGAGCAAGATGAGCGCAAAGACACAAATCCGCATCGGCATCGATGGGCGGGTCTTGATGCATTACGAGATGCGTGGGTTCGCGCGCTACACGGTTGAAGTTCTGCGTGCCCTTAAGGAAATTGCGGGCGATCGCATTGCGTTCTATTCATTCTCGACGGGCCCGATCGCTCCTGAATTCGCGGCCTCGCTGGGTGTCACTCCCGTGGTGTTTCCGGCGCGCAGAGAGATATTGTGGGAGCAGATCGCACTGCCGACGCAGCTCCGGAAGGAACGCATCGACATTTTCCATGCGACCGCGAACCGCGGCCTGCCCTACCGGCGTGCTTGTCAATACGTGGTGACCTGTCACGATGTTATCGATCGCATGCCGGAGTATTGCAAAGGCGAACACTGGCGCGGAGCCTTTCGGAAGAAGTATGCGGACTTTATTTCCCGACAGAGCGCAGCCAAATACATCACTGTGTCTCATTTCTCGAAACGGGATATCTGCGGCTTTCACGGTCTTGCCGATGACCGCGTGGTGGTGATCTACAACGCCGCACATTCGCGTTTTTATGAAATGTTGCCGGCAGAGAAAATTGCGCGCATACGAAGCAACTACCAATTGCCTTCGGCGTATTTTCTTTTCTTGGGGGGCTTCGATGCCAGAAAAAACGCGGAGAAGCTGGTGGAAGCGTTCGCCATGTTGCCGCATGACCTCCCGCCGCTGGTATTGGCTGGCGAACATAAGTGGCAGTTCGGAGAGATCAAGGCGAAAATTCGCGCGCTTGGCCTCGAGCGACGAGTCTTCTGTCCGGGTAATATTGCCGACGCCGATCTGCCAGCGATTTATCAGGGCGCTCTGGCTCTGGTGCATCCTTCGCGTTACGAAGGATTTGGGCTGCAACTTGTGGAAGCAATGGCTTCGAGAATACCTGTACTAGCTTCGGAAACGACCAGCCTTCCGGAGGTCCTCGGCGGTTGCGGTTTGCTCTTCAATCCGGAGGATCCAGCGTCGATTGCGCGACAGATGGAGAGAATTGTTCGCGATCCGGCACTGCGAGAGGCTACTGCGGAGAAAGGCCGCGAGCGCGCCCGCTTTTTCTCGTGGCAGAAAGCGGCTACTGAGACGCTTGGCGTGTACCAGCAATTGTTAGGCATGACCGATGACGTTCCAGATGGGTGCAGCGAGCAGATAACGATTCTGGAACGGCGAACGTGAGGATCATCGTTGTGATGCCTGCCGTGCCTCATCCGTTCGGCGACACTGCCGCGCGCTGGTTTTACGTCCTGCTCACGGAGCTGGCAAAGCGTGGTCATGAAGTTGTTGCGCTGGCCGCGACGGAAGAGCCCGAGGTACGCGTTGACGACGCAAAGCAATGGCTGGCGAAACACGACGGACGTCTCACTCTTTATTGTCATCGGCTGCAGGTGGACGCTCAACCCCTGCGCCGCAAATGGCAAAATCTGATACGGCCACGCAGTGAACTGCTTCAGGATTCTCATTTCAGTGCTTTGGTCCGTCATGAGTTGGCAAAAGGGTATGACGTGTTACACCTTGAGCAGATGTCTACAGGCTGGCTTGGTGTGGACGTGCCACGGGCGCTGCTCAATGTCCATTTCTTCGATGTCATTGATTGGGCCGAAAAGAAAAGCAAGACGCTTCAGGATCACAAGGCATTATGGCAGGCGCAGCGCGCTACGCGGCGCTTGCTCCTAGCCATTCCCGACGTCCGGCTGCTGACGCCTCGGCTTAAACGAGCGGCGGAGGCGATCAATCCCAAGGGCCATTACTGGGTGGTGCCCTTTGCCTTAGATGTCTCCTTGTATGAGGTGCAGCCCATGGTTGCGGACCCGGTGGTGGGACTTATCGGCTCCATGCACTGGGAGCCGTCACGATCGGCAGCGGAGCGCCTGATTACACGGATCTGGCCGGTTGTGAAGCAGCGTGTTCCCCAGGCAAAGCTTCTGATCGCGGGCTGGAATGCTGCGAAATACCTCCAGAGATATTCGGCGTGTCCGGATCTCACGCTTAGGGAAAACCTGGCGCACAGTACGGATTTTTTTTCCAAAACCGCAGTCCTGGTGTACGCGCCCTCGCGGGGCAGTGGAATGAAAGTCAAGGTGATGGAAGCCATGGCATATGGCGTTCCGGTGGTAACCACGGGCGAAGGGGTGGAGGGAATTGACTATCAAAATGGCCGCGAGTGTTGGGTTGCCGAGACTGACCAAGAATTGGCCAACTACACCTGCCGCGTGCTGGAAAATTCCGCGGAACGAGCGCAAATGCGCATGGCCGCGCGAACGCTCATCGAGGAATATTACTCGCCGCGTCCAGTGGTTGATAAAATGATTGCGATCTACGGGCGGTTACAAACCCCGTCCAACGCGCATCTTCACGCCTCTCTATGTATCTGAAAAGCGTTCTCCTGATGGGTTCCCTCATGCTGCACTTCCGCAACGGGTCAACGTTGGTGCGGCGGATGCGGGCCGGCCAACCCTGTGATGAAGTGGTGCTGTGGGACGGCACACGAATCGCGCACCCTGCAGGACAAGATGGATTGCTTGAAGCAGTACAAGAAATCTGGATTGAGCGGATTTACACGGATCGATTTTATCGGCCCGCGGACGGTGAAATGATTGTCGACGCCGGTGCAAATATTGGTTTGTTCGCAATCAATATTGCGAGACAAAATCCCAGATGCCGAGTGGTTGCGCTCGAGCCATTCGCGGAAAACTTCAAGTATCTGCAAGGCAATGTAGCCAAGGCTTGCCCCGAAAATGTAGCCTGCCATGAAATGGCTCTGGGCGCTGGTTTTGGGAGAGGGCACATGCAGGCTGTGGGTACTCGTTCACTCGATCACGTGCTGCGCGTCGACGGCGGGGAAGCGACGGAGGTGAAGACGAATCCGAATGGAACCCCGGTCATTCCGCTCTCCGGTATCTTTGATCTTACCCGGACGGATGAGATCGATTTTCTGAAGGTGGATATAGAGGGCTCCGAATACCAGGTGTTCGCCCATACTTCGTCAGAGCTTGTGAGGCGCTTCAAACGTATCGTGCTGGAATACCACGACCAGATCGTGCCCGGAACACGGGGACTTCTGCAGCGGGTTCTGGAGCCGACCCATGAGCTTACGATCCGCCCTTCGCATCTTGAAGGTTGCGGTATCCTGCTAGCTCGGCGGCGCGATCTCAAGGGCGCGAATTCATAATGAATGACCTCGATCAGGAAATCTAATGTCCGCCACGACAAAGAAAATTAGCCCGTTGCGAAGGAACGGCGCACCGCGAGTGCTCACCGTGCTTCCCGATTTTCCGTTCCCGGCCACCACAGGGCTGCACCTGCGGATGGTCAGTAACCTGGAACTCGTTCGTCGTCTCGGTTGCTCTAGCATGCTCCTATATTTCTCGACGGAAGAACACAATCCTCCGCCGATTCAGTCCACGCCGCTTGCCCACATTTGCGATGAAGTTCACCACGGCGGTCGCCGCTTTCCGCACAGCGATTTCTCGACTGCTTCCCTGATCGGCCGCAAGGTTGATTTTCTGGTGCGAGGCGCTTTCGGCCTGCCGGGAACTTGCTATCCATTTTCCATGTCGTACGATCGGATTGGCGCCGAGGGAATGATCCTGGCAGAGGCGAAGAGAATCGAAGCTGACTTTGTAGTTTTGCCATCGTTCATGCTGCACTACGCCGGGAAGCTTACGCAGCACGGGTTCCGCGTGATTGCTGACGCGATTGACGTCCTCACCGATCTCACCGCGAGTTTTCTGGCGAGTTACGGGACGCATTCGCTCAGCCGGTTGGGACTGTATGCGAACTATGTGGCAAGCCGCACACAAGAACGCGCCTTTCTCCCGCAGTGTTGTGAAGTCTGGGCGACGTCGCCAGCCGAGGCGGAGACGTTGGCCCGGATTGCTCCGTCCGTGAACGTCGTCGTCGTCACGAATAGTCTCGACGAAACTGCATTTCCACCCTCTCAGTTCATAATCGAAAAATCCGTGGGCTTCATTGGGACCTATTCCTCGCGTCCAAACCTTGATGCGGCCCTTTTTTTGGCAGAACAGGTTTTTCCTGAAGTGCTTCGACAACATCCGGAGGCACGCCTTAAACTGGCCGGTGCGAATCTTCTTCGCGCCGATGAAGCAACACTGCGGAGGCTGCCTTATGTCGATCTGCTGGGAGCCGTCGCGGATTCCGCCGAGTTGTACAACCAGTGTCGGGTAATCGCATTGCCGATCTTCGTTCGAGGCGGGGTACCACTAAAGATTGTCGAAGCGATGGCCCGTGAGAAAGCTGTGGTCGCCTGCCCGGAGTTGGTTTCTGGGCTGCCTGTTCAGAATGGTCGCGACGCGCTGGTACGCGAAGGGTCGACTTTTGCCAATGCGATTTCCATGCTTCTTTCGGATGAGACATTGTGTCGTCGTTTGGGAAAGGACGCCCGGCATACGTTCATGGAGAATTGGTCGCGCTCGCATGCAGAAGCAGTGATGCAGCGCTCAAGTGTGCTGGCATCCTGCTTGCCAGAGGTAATCCGTGGTTGACACTTTTGCCTCACGAGCCCCATCCCCTAGCGATCGCGCCCTATCGGTTGGCATCGTAGGGGCAGGCGAGATCGTAAGCCGGATACATCTTCCAGTTTTGAGCGCTTGTGAAGGAATTCAGCTCGCTTACGTTGCGGACAAAAATCCTGAAAGCGCGCGGCTCGTGGCCAAGAGCTTTGGCTGTCAGCCCATAAGCCTTGCTGGCAGACTGGAAGAGCTTCCGGAAACGGATGTGGTGCTCCTTGCTGTTCCCGTGAGCGCCAGAGGGCCATACCACGAACTGTTTGCTGGACGCGGCACCCAAGTGCTTTCGGAAAAACCGCTCGCCACATCGCTGAGTGATGCTGAGCGGGCCTGTGTGATGTACCCTGAGCACGCGCTTGCGTGTGGATTCCAGCGTCGTGCGTATGCGACTACTAACCTGGCCCGGCTGCTCGTATCGCAAAACTGGTTTGGTCCACTTCGTTCGGTTTCTTTGTCGGAAGGTGCGCTAACGACGAAGACTGGAGCGGATTCCCGATTCTACGATCAGGCGGGCAGCGGCGGTGGTGTGCTAATGGATCTCGGATGCCACTCGCTGGACTTAGCGATCTACATCAGCGGTGCGACGGAGGTCGCGGTCGCCGAGCAACGCTTCGTTTTCGATGAGGGAGTTGACCGCGAGGTCGAGGCGTGCATGTTGCTGCGTACGCCGTCCGGTACCTGCGAATTGGATTATTTCGTTACCTGGCTCCGCCCGGCTGAGAATGTCATTCATCTGCGATTCGACAATTGCGTTGTTTCGTTTTCATGCCGCCCAGCGCAACACATTGAAATTCGCGGCATTCGAAGCGAACAAGACGCGGCGCTGCTTTCCGCCAAACAAGCGGGCGCGACCACCGTGTATCAGGCGTTCTATCTGGAATGGATGGACTTTCTTGCGGGCGTGCGAAATCGCCAGCCGTCCAGGTTCAGTGCCCGCAGTGCGCTTGCGACCGTTCGCGCCGTGGAAATGTTGTACACGGAAGGGAAGCGCGCGGCAGGGAAGCGATCGATATGACGCGAATCGCAATTGTCGGCGCCAACGGTCAGGTGGGCGCTGAAGTATGTCTCCGCCTTCGCGATGTAGAGGGAATCGAAGTTGTCCCGGTCGTCCGCAATGCATCTGGATCCGCTTTCTTGCGTCTCAATGGAATGCCTTGCAGACACGGACGAATCGTAGATCCCGCCGATGCCCGCAGCCTGATAGGCGACTGCGACGTGGTGGTGAATCTCGTGGTCAGTACCACAGCCATCCCACGAGTCGACCGCGACGTCAATCGCGGCGTGGTGCGCGGGATACTAGCGGGCGCCAAACCGGGTGCAATCATTGTATTCGCAAGTACGATCATGGTGTACGCGCCTGCGATGAAGTTCTGGTTTCCCGAGACCTATGGTCTTGAGAAGTTGATCGCCGAGAAGATGCTTTCTTGGAGTTGCCGCAAATCCAATCATCCGCTCTTCGTCTTCCGCATTGGACATGTGCTCGGAGACCTGCAGAACATTACTCGCAAGATATGCAGCGAGATCCGCGACGGAAAGGTCGCTTTGCCGCATCAGGGACGCATCGCTTCCAACAGCGTATTTACGGCGACGATCGCCGAGGCCATCGTCCTGGCTGCCTCCAGAAGCGCAGCGCCAGGGACCTACGATCTGATTACTTTGCCTCAATGGACGTGGCTGGAAGTGTATGAGCATTACGCGTCACAGCTAGGAACGCCGCTCCATTTGGTGGATGCAGCCGATATACACGAGCCAAAACTGCGCTCTGGCAGCGGAGGCGGCATGCTCGGCCGATCGCTGCGGTATCTGAAGAACAATAGTTTTTTCCGCGAGCGCCTTACGTTTCTACTTGCATTTTTGTCTGCAGAGCAGAATTGCCGAATTTATTTGCGCTATCTGCAAACGCGGGCCAGGAGTGAAATTGAGGCTCTTCGGCAATCCCACAAAGTCGAATCGTGCGCTCCAGATTGGCGCGAGCTCAAGGTTCATCCGATCGCCGAGTTGCCTGATCCTGCAACGCTGATGGCGCGCTATCCGCTACGATGTAGATTCGGCTTCTCCCGAGAAGACCGCCGCGAAGAACTTGGTTTGCTAGCGCCGAACGTTCTTCCAAATGAACCCCAAAGATGAGTGATCACCCCTTCCAGCCACTCATTCATTGCTCGTGAGCCGTTCCTAGGTGCCTGGCTACCGCTCGCTCCCGTACGGCATCTGTTTCGCGTCCCAAATGGCCGTAAGCATCCGCCATAGCCAGGTGCGGCTCCGCCTCTTGAGGCAAGATCGACGCCGCCTTCTTCAGTTTCGACAAGGCCGCCTCAGGATGCTTCGATTGGACCAGAGCTCGTCCCTCAAGCAGTAGAGCTCCGTAGTTCTCAGGAGCTACTTTCAGGACTTTATCGCACTCGGTAATGGCTTCTCGCGCGTGGTCTGTCTTGATATAGGCGGTCGCCAGGAAGAGATGCGCTTGCTCCCAATCTGGCGTCAGGGCGATGACCTTCTCGAACTCCGGCACTGACGCTGCGAAATCTCCGCTTTGGTACAACGCCATACCGAGTTCGAAATGTTCTTTCATCGAATCCGGACGCAATTCCACGGCCTTGCGCAACACCGGTACCGCCTTCTTGAAATCCCGCAGCAACATGTAGCACTGGCCCAGCTGCCGGTAGGCAAGGAATATGTCTGGGTCCTTGGCAATGACTCCCTCCAGCAATGCAATGGCTTCCTGGTAGTGCAGCCCCTGAGCGAGAAGTTCTACCCGATGTAACGTGTTGCTGATCACGATCTTGTCCTTGGGATCGATGCCACTGGCTTTGTCCCCGGCCGCTGCCGAAGCGTTGTCCGCGAAGTACCCCAACGCGGCCAGGTTCGCCTGCTGATTCTCATCCAGATACACCATACGCGTTTCGCGGGGCCTCCTCGTCTTCTGCCGAAACGTATCGAGTTGGCCTTCCAGCGTATCGGCCACGGCCTTTGAATCGGGCGCCAGGTTGCGCTCGGCCTGAGGATCCTTACCCTGGTCATACAGTTCCCGCCGCGGCGCCTCAACGAACAGGTATTTTCCCGTTCGCAGGGCCCGCAGCGGACTCCATCGGTACGAGGTATAAGCATAATCGGATTCTGCATACATCGGCCGGTCGGCGGCTTGTGGACTTTGCGGCGTTTCCGCTGGCGATCCAGACGTTGCCTTCTTCGCGGACGCTGACTTCATCAGGTTCAGCAACGATTCCCCCTGGACTTCCTGCGGAACCTCAATGCCCACCGCCTGCAAAATCGTCGGCAGCACATCCACCAGTCCGACCCGGCCCTCGATTCGTTCTCCCGCGAACAATTCTCCCGGAAGCTTGAACAGCAGCGGCACATGGATGGTTTCGTCGTACAGAAAAATCCCGTGGGTATCCTCTCCGTGGTCGCCCAGCGCTTCGCCATGGTCAGACATGACTGCAATCACCGACCCTTCATAAAGTCCACTCGCCCGCAGTTGGCCGAGCAATCTTCCAAGGGCGGAATCGGCGTAGGCAATCTCGCCGTCATAGGGTGCAGCCTTGAACCGGCTTTTGTATGGCTCGGGAGGATCGTAGGGATCATGGGGATCGTACAAGTGCACCCAGAGAAAGAAAGGACCGTTCTGGTGCAGATTCAACCAGGCTATAGCATGCGCCACGACCACGCCTCCACGGCGCTCCGCGGTGTGATAACGATCTCCTCCCGGCGGCATTTGGGTGAATCCAGCATCATAGGTGTCGAACCCGCGGTCAAAGCCGGGAACGCTCCGCGCTTTTGGGTCAAGGACGAGCGCACCGACAAAGGCCGCGGTGTGATATCCGTGAGCGCGCAGGATTGCCGGTGCATAAGGCAAGGTCGTCGCTAGCGGCACACCGAAGTTATTCACCTGGTGGAACTGCGGGTATGTCCCTG
>JBAQJU010000055.1:0-3661 GCA_049300475.1 Terriglobales bacterium
CAACTGGATTGCACGTTCACAAAGTTCGAAAGATACAGGCGGGAGATGGCGAGAACTTTCAGATATTCGACTGCCGTTGCCTCGTCCCAGTGGCGTCCGCCGAGTGCCGTGTTGGCCGGTTGGAAGCTCCAGGGGATGAATGCGGTGAATCCACCGGTCTCTTCCTGCAAGCGGTAGATTGCCTCGAAGTGATTGACGCGATGCTCGAACGACTCGCCTACGCCAAACATCATGGTGGCGGTGGTGCGCATACCGAGCTGGTGTGCGGTACGATGCACGAGGAGCCAGTCATCGGTCAGGCATTTCAGGCGCGCGATGCGGTGACGCACCTCATCGTCCAGGATTTCTGCGCCTCCACCGGGAATGGAGTCGAGTCCGGCGTCTCGCAGCCGCGCGATTGTATCGCGCACGCTGAGCGCGCTGTATTCGGCGATCGCCAGAATTTCTGAGGCCGAATAGCAGTGCAGATGAATCTTTGGGAATTTCTGCTTGATGCCGCTTAGCATCTTCTCGTGCCACTCGATTTTGAGGTCGGGGTGCAGGCCTCCCTGCATGAGCACGCCCGTGCCACCGAGTTCGACGGTCTCGCGAATCTTTTCGTAGATGGTGTCGAGGTCGAGGATGTAGCCTTCTTTTGAAGCTGGTCCTTTCAGCGGACGATAAAACGCGCAGAAGGTGCAATATTCCGTGCAGAAATTCGTGTAGTTGATGTTGCGGTCGATGATGTAGGTGACGGTGCCTTCGGGATGAAGGCGTCGGCGGACCGCGTCGGCTTCCATGCCAATGCCGATCAGGTCGTCGGACTGGAACATATCGAGGGCTTGCGGTTTGGTCACGGACATTTGGAAGTCACACTTGCCAGTGACAATTCTACCGGAAATTCTGCCAAAGGCTCCAGTTAGGCGACTTCCGGGGAAGGCAGGCGTTCTTCGTATGGGGAACGCAGATGGTTTTTTCAGGCTGTCCGGCGGCGAGTTCGCGTTTTTGGGCGAGCAGCTTTCGGGCCGCTAGTCTTCTGTCTGCGTTTGTACTCGAACAAGCCGTAAAGGGCTCCGATTACCGAGAAAGCGATCAGGACGATAAGCACCGGCCAATAATATTGCGCAAAGAACTTGACGATGCTGCGTCCGTAGTGGGCTCCAAGGTAGGCGAGGATCGAATAGCGAATGCCGCGCCCCACGGCCAGAGCGGCCAGGAATTTCCGGGTTGGATATTGCAGGGCGCCGGCCGCCAGCAGCATAGCGACAATCGGAAAGGGCGGCGGCAGCATTGCGGGGATGGCAACGGCCGCGAACCCGAATCGATCAAAGAGCGCGTAAATTCGGGCAGCCTTCTTTTTCGTGAAGCGCTTCTCAAGCGTTTCTTTCCCGCCTTTGCTAGCCATGCGATAGGTAAGGTAGCCGCCAAGGACGGATCCGGCTGTGGCCATGATGGCGTAGTAGACCCATGGTTGGCGCCGGTGCGCGGCCAACAAAATGGTGATGATGTCCATGCTGCCGGGCAACGGAATTACGGAGTTGTCAATCAGAGCCAGCAGAATCAGGCCGGGCCCTCCCAGATGGATCAGCCATCGCAGGGCGCTCTTCTTGGTGACCAGTACGGCGATGGCTTGGAGGTGCATCATTATTAGAAGCTGGATTCAGGCTAGCAGATGCAAATCGAAAGCGGCGGTTTAGGATCCTGCGATCAGCTGTGGAAGCGGATGCTACAGAAAATGCAGCTCTGGAGCTGGTGGAAGCGCTCCGATTTCGGCGCCCAGGCTATAAAACAGCTTCAGGCCTTCCAGGCCCGGCGGATCGAGAAAGTAGTGGATGTTGTGCACGAGATAGGTGCGAACCATCTGGAGGGTCAGGCCTAGCCGGGGAGCCCACTCCTGCGCGATTGCTTCCAGATGCTCGGGCTGAACACCGTGGTCACGCGATCGCTTGAAAGCATCCCGGATTGCGGCGGGGTCGCGCCCCGCCAGCGCCGGCCGTCGGATGGCCCAGAAGGCGAAAACAAAATGTTTTCCGGTGCGCGCAATCCATTCCTCCGCCAGGTCCAGGGTGGTGTAACGCGTGCGGTCGACCTGGAGCGCCGGGTCTCCAATCAGCAGCGCCGCGTCGCAACTGGCGAGCATCGCGTCGAGATTCGGAGTCATAGCGGAGTAATTCCGCGCTCCACCCAGCCATTTTGCGAACAGGATTTTGGTGAGCGCCACCGATGTCATTGAGGAAGTATCGAGCGCCACCGTTCGGGCTTGCTCAATCGGCATTTTGCAGACCAGCAGGATGGAGCGCACGGCCCGTTGGGCGGCAATCGCAATATTGGGAATGATGACGAGATCGGGGGTTGTGGTATAGGCTGCCGCGGGAATGATGCCGATATCGGCCGCGCCTTCAGCCACCGCCCGCGCGCAGGCCGAAGGAATGGTGTAGGAGATATCAAAATCGGGGGCTGCCTCTCCATGCTCAAAATCCCACATGAGAGGGGCGGTATTGAGATAGGAAATGGCCGAGATCTTTAGCCGGCTCATCAGTTTACAGATTCTACCAAAAGTGTTGTGAGTACCGTCATTGACATCCCGTACAGGCGCGGCTAGCGTCGTGCCTTATGTCGTCGTTGCCTTTGTCAATCAGCACGTCGGCGAGTACGTCGACGCCCGCTAAGGCGGCAAACGCTGCTTGCCGCGAGAGGGCTTCTCACGAGAGCGTTTCTCACGAGACCACGTGCTGGCTGGCGCTGGCACTGACCCAGGGATTGGGGCCGTCGCGCATCCGAAAGCTGATCGAACACTTTGGAACCGCGGAGCGCGTCTTGCAAGCCAGCTTGACCGAACTGGAAGCGACGGGCATACGCGCCGTTTCTGCACAATCGCTCGCCACCGGAAAATCGCTGGGGCTCGCGCAGGACGAATTGGCGAAGGCACTGCAAGCCAACGCAAGAATCATTGCGCTCAGCGATCCCGAATATCCGCCGCGCCTGAAAGAAATCTACGACCCGCCGGTGATCCTGTTCGTGAAGGGAAGCGTTGAGCTGCTTTCGAAGCCCGGAATCGCGATGGTGGGGACGCGGCATCCGACGCCCTACGGCATTGGCATGGCTGAACGACTGGCAACCGATCTGGCGGCGCGCGGGCTGGTGATCATTAGCGGCATGGCGCGGGGCATCGACACGGCCTCGCATCGCGGAGCAATTGCCGCGAAAGGAAAGACGATCGCTGTCTTTGGTACCGGAATCGACGTTCCGTACCCCAGGGAAAACACCCGGCTCGCAGAGCAAATCCTGGCTCTCGGGGGCTCGCTGATTTCCGAGTTTCCGGTTGGTACGGCGCCGGTGCCGCAGAACTTTCCCATCCGTAACCGGATCATCAGCGGCATGTCGGCCGGCGTGCTGGTCGTTGAGGCGGCGGAGTACAGCGGCACGCGTATCACCTCCCGTTGTGCGCTTGAACAAAATCGCGATGTTTATGCGGTTCCGGGCAACGTGACCAACAAAAATTCGTGGGGACCGAACACGCTAATCAAGCAGGGCGCCAAGCTGGTGGCCACCTGGGAAGACGTTTGGGAGGAGCTGCCGACCGACGTGCAGGCCGCGCTGCAGTCGACGCAGAATGAATCTCCCGAGGCGGCGAGCGCATCTCTATTTCCGGACGACGTTCAATCGCCGCACGAACAGAAGC
>JBAQJU010000056.1:0-4043 GCA_049300475.1 Terriglobales bacterium
CGCATGCATTGAACAACACACCGCGGATGAAGTTCTCCTTCGATGGCAAGCAGCTTCTTCTCATACGCGCAGGAGATACAGGAGCTGAAGAGTCGTGGCTACTGCCGTGGCCTGCCGGCTCAGGAACTCCGCGGCGCATCCTGAGCACATTACCGCACGATGGCACACCTGATTTCGATTGGATGCCGGATAACCGCCACATCATGGCCGCGACGGCGAACGGAACTGGTGCGACCCCGCATCTGGTTCTGGCCGACACGCGGTCGAACGGTTGGCAGCAGATCACGCAGGGTACGCAATCGGAGAAAACGCCCTCCGTTGCTCCCGATGGACGTTCTATTTTGTTCGCCGAGAGCGACATGGACTACGACATTCTGTCAATGTCGCTCGCCGACGGAACCACGACGCCCTTGATTGTGACGTCGCGGTCGGAGTACCACCCGGCATGGGCCGCCAGGGCGGATTCAATGGTCTACGTTTCCGAACGCCTGGGCACGCAGGATATCTGGCTGCATACGAAGGATGGGCCGGATCGTCCACTGGTGACGCGCGCCAGCTTTCCTTCCGATCCCCCGCAGTGGCTGTTTGGTCCGACACTTTCACCCGACGGCACGCGCGTCATCTTTGCCGCGATGACGACTACGGGCCAGTGTTGGTTGTGGGAAGTTGCCGTATCGGGTGGAGCTCCCGTTCGCCTGTTGAATGCTTCCGAGTCGTCCAAACTTCAGTACGCCGGGGAATGGTCGCCCGACGGCAGGCAATTTGCTTTCGTGGCGGACGAGCCCGACGGCGAGGCAAGTTTGAAAGTTGTGCGGACTTCAGGCGGCGCGGTCGCCCAGAGGCTTGCGGATGCGATGGAGCGGGTTCCGTCCTGGTCGCCGGATGGAAAATTCATTGCCTATATAGACAGCAAGTTTGCGTGGCATTTGATTTCTCCCGATGGCAAAGACCATCGCGATCTTGCGACGATCAATGCGGTGAATCTTGGATTCTCGAAAGACGGCAAGACCGCATACGGGATACGCTTGGACGACAGCAAGTTCTTTCTGTTCTCGCTCGACATTGGAACCGGGAAAGTGCACGACATCAAGCAGCTCGACCGCAGCTTGAAACCAGACTCGCCGCTGAACCCTGGTATTCGCTTTTCGCTCTCGCCAGACGGCAAAAGTTTTGCATATTCGATCTACAAGCAAGAGAGCAGCCTGTGGATGTTGCAGGGGTTTGCAGGCAAGTAGCTCGATCAGCTCCTTCGTTTCGAATTTTGAGCGGATCACGGGCAAACCCGAAGTTGAGCCTGGCATGGGGCCGGACTAAGGATTCCGCCGATTCGAAATAAACGGTGAATTGCAATGCTGGTTCGACTATCGCCGATTGCCGCGGAGGCCCGATCTGTTTCGGGGACCGCTCTTGCTTCCGCCTCCCCCGCTCTTAAAGAAAAGGCGCTGCGGCCCGCCCGCTTCAACTCGGGCGAGACGCAGCGCTCATTTGCATTCTTCCTGGCCAGAAACCTCTAGCCTTCGGAAGGATGCAGCACGCGGAAGGTGCTTCCGCCATTCGACCACACCAGCACGAGCGTGTCCTGACCCTTTGGAACGCTCGATAACGCCTGGGCAACGTCGGCCGCGGACTTCATTGGCTGGCGGTTGACCTCCATGATGACGTCTCCGCTCTGCAGTCCAGCGTTATCGGCGGGGCTGCCGGGGACAACCGAATTCACGATCGCTCCGTGAATATTGGCAGGCGCATTCGCGCCTTCCTGTTGCAGTTCATTGCGAGCATCCTGGTTCAGGTCGCCCAGGCCTAGCCCCCAGCGGCCTTTTCCGTGCCCATCGCTGGCGGTTTCGGTGCTGTTTGGGTTGTTCAGATCGGCGAGCGTTACGGCCAGGCTCGTCGGCTTGTCATTGCGCATCACTGCGAGATGGATCGTATCGCCAGGACGTTTCTGGCCGACCAGCATCTGCAACTGTCCGGCATCGGTGATCGGCTTGCCGTCGAGTTCGGTGATTACGTCACCGGTCTTCAAGCCGGCTTTCGCTCCCGGACCGTCAGACTGAACGTCGCTGACAAGGGCGCCGGTGGCTTTGGTCAGGTTGAAGAACTTCGCGTTGTCGGGAGTCACGTCAGAAATCTGAATCCCGATGAAGCCGTGCGTGACCTTGCCGTAGCGGATCAACGTGTTCACGGTGGGTTCAGCGATTTGCGTCGGAATCGCAAAGCCCATCCCGGAGAACGAGCCGGAGCCCGAGATCAGGAACGTGTTAATGCCGATCAACTGACCACGGGCGTCGACCAGCGCTCCGCCGGAGTTGCCCGGGTTGATGGCCGCGTCGGTCTGGATGAACTCTCCTGGCTTGCGGCGGTCGCTATCCATATTGGGTCGGTTGAGCGCGCTGATAATGCCCCGGGTCACGGTGAACTGCATTCCGTAGGGGTTGCCGAAGGCAAGAACGGTTTGTCCGGGACGCAGATCGGCGGAGTTCCCCCAGGGCACGCTCGGAAGGTTGTTGCCGTTCACTTTGATGACCGCCAGATCGGTGAGTGGGTCGGCGCCGATCAGTTTCGCGGGCATGACTTCCTTGTTGCTCATGGTCACACGGATGTCGACAGCCCCTTCAATGACGTGATTGTTGGTGACAATGTACCCGTCCGGGGAGATGATGACGCCGCTGCCAAGGCCGCGTTCGATGCGGTTCTGCGGCTGCTGCTGGAAGTGAAATTGGCGGCCGAACTGCTGGCCGAACTGCTCGCCAAATGGACTGTCTGGTCCAAAGAATTGTTGCAGATCGGGCGTACCACCTTCACCCGACGCCATCTTGGACTTCGACACGACGGTTACGTTGACGACCGCCGGAGTGACGCGTGCGGCCAGGGTTTCCATGGCGTGATCGAGGGAGAGCAGCGCCCCGACGCTGTTGTCACTGAGCGCGGCGGCGGCCGGAGCCGGCGTCGCCGCAGTTGCGGACTTGGTGAAGCTGAATGTTGCCAGCGACCCGATAAGGGCGATCGCCAGCGCGGCTGCGGCTAGAGAGCGGGCTCGGGTTGAGTTCGCTACTCCTGACTTGGTTGCTCTTAAGCTACTAACTTTCGATTTGAGGTGATGCACCCACATCTGCATTTTTTATTCTCCTTTGTACAACTAATTATCTAGTTGGTATCTGCAAAATTTTTTGGCCCTAGGTTTTGTGAGCAACTGGCACTCGCGCCGTGTGCTCCCATTCGGAACTGACGAAGGTCACGCGCCACACTTGGATTTTCCACAGGGTTGCGGCGGACACCGAACTGGTGTTGGCTCGGATTACCGATGAATCTACCCTCGAGTCTGACACGGGCACGAACCGCGTCTCTTCCACGAAGACCACGGTGTGCATCCCGGCGGGCAAGTTCTTAACGTTCTGACCCGCGAGGGCGCTTAGTTCAATCAATGATTCGATCGACGGGGGCAGGTTTGCATCAGCCGCCTCGCGGTTCTCGCGCTGAAGCGCCGGAATGCTGCGTGCGGTGACCCTGGAATTCTTCCGCGGCGATATGGGCTCATTTGTCCTTAGCTTCAGCGCTGCAGGAATGGCAGTTGCGGACCTGAGCGAAGTCTGGGCGTCTGCGGCGGTGAGGATTGCGGGATGAACGAGTGCGGGTTGAACAGCGGTGGGTTGAATCAGCGCGGCGGAATACTCACGAGTTGGCAGCGGGTTCCGGTCGAAAGCCACGAATTGCGGGGTCTGCGGCAGCATCACGACGCAGAGCAATGCGAAAGCGCCCACCAGGCTTAAGGCTGGTTTCGAGATGTCAGTTGCGGCGGGGCGATTCTTATCGAGAATTTGCGCCAAGCGATCCGAAGCCTCGCGGGCGCGATGGACAATGGCCTGCGCCATCGTCCACCCGCGCTCGGCGAGACTTCTTTCCAGGAGGGAGACCAGGCAACTGGCGTATCCCATCGGGTTGTCGGTTTGGGCAACCACGATATCGTCACAAGCCATCTCGCGTTCCACCGAGAGGCGATTTTCAATCCACCACACCGCGGGATGAAAGAAAAACAGAGCGCGCAC
>JBAQJU010000057.1:0-9910 GCA_049300475.1 Terriglobales bacterium
GTAATGAGCGTTCCCGTTAGCACAACCAACCGCAATTTTAATACGATCCCCTTCGACCCTGAACTCAGCCCCGGAGCCCGCACCGCGGTAAAGGTATGTTTGCGCGTGCAGCCCGGCGAGAAGGTCACAGTCATCACGGACGAGGCCACCAAGGAAATCGCGGCCAGCATGGTCCGAGAACTGGAAGCCGTGGGCGCTCCGTACCGCGCGTGGGTGCTTGAGGACTTGGCGCCGCGGCCGCTGGGCGATCTTCCGCAAGAAATCCTCGAGGATCTCGAAACCAGCCAGGTCAGCATCTTTGCGGTGCAGGCGCAGGCCAATGAATTGCGTTCGCGCATGCAGATGACCGACGTGGTGAACCGGCGCAAGATTCGTCATGCTCACATGGTGAACGTCAACCGGCAGATCATGCTGGAGGGCATGCGGGCGGATTTTCTCAAGGTGGATCGCATCAGCGTCAAAGTGGTCGAGAAGGTACGCCGGGCTAAACAGGTCCGAGCGAAGACGGGCGCGGGCACCGATCTGGTTGCGGATTTGAATCCAAACTATCGCTGGGTAAAGACCAGCGGAATCATCAGCCCAGACAAATGGGGGAACTTGCCGGGCGGAGAAGTTTTCACCACGCCGGGCGAAGTGAATGGCAGGTTCGTGATCGATGGCGTGGTGGGCGACTACTTGTGCGCGAAGTTTGGCGATCTGAAATCAACCCCATTGACCATTCAAGTGAAGAAGAACCGCCTGATTGAAGCGCATTCGGAAAATAAGGAGTTAAAAGACGACTTCTGGGCCTACACGCACACCGACGAAAACAGCGACCGCGTGGGCGAATTCGCCATCGGAACCAACATCGAATTGAAGGATGTAATCGGACAAATTCTCCAGGACGAAAAATATCCCGGCGTACATATCGCTTTCGGAAATCCCTACGGAGCCCATACCGGTGCGGAATGGTTTTCGTCGACGCATATTGACGTGGTAGGCCGAAAGTTCGATATCTGGGCCGACGACGAGCAGATCATGCGCGCTGGCCGGTTCCTGATCGAGGCGTGAGATTTTGAAGGGCACGACTTTCAGTCGTACTGCAAAGGCCTCCAAATTGAAGATAGCGATGTTTGAGCTCATCAAACCGTGATCCCCTCCTATCGCCAATCGTTCAACGCCTCCTTCACCCAGGAAAAATACGCCCGCTTGCGCCGCGAGATGACCGCGCGCTGCGGGATGGACATCCCGTTCGCGCTTTGCGAAACTCCGTGTTTTTTCCCAAGCACGCTCGTCGACCGCATGTGCGAAGACGGCAAAGCGCTGATCCGCCAACTTGTCGATAATCCCGAATATCACAAGCGCTCGGAAGCCTCCATCCCCGCACGCTTCCGCGTGCCGAATGAAGCCGCTCATCCCATGTTTATCCAGGTGGACTTTGGCTTGGTTCGTAACACGGCCGGTGACCTGCAACCCAAACTGGTGGAGCTACAGGCCTTCCCTTCCCTCTACGCCTACCAGCCCGTGTTGTCCCAGGCATATATGGACGTTTTTGGATTAGATCCAAGTCTCCGCTACTTCTTAAGCGGACTCGACTCCTCGTCCTACAAGCAGCTTCTTCAAAAGGCGATCATTGCGGGGCACGACCCCGCGAACGTCATCCTGCTGGAGGTACATCCCGAAGAACAGAAGACGCGGCCCGATTTTCTGCTGACGGAAAAACTGCTCGGAATTCGCACCGTGTGCATCACAAACATACGCAAGCGGGGCCACCAGCTCTTCTATGACGAAGGAGGCAAGCAGGTTCCAATCGAGCGTATCTACAATCGCGCTATCGTGGATGAACTGGAGCGCAAGGGCATCGAGTTGCCTTTTGATTTCCGCGATGATCTGGATGTTGAGTGGGCGGGACATCCGAACTGGTATTTCCGCATCAGCAAATATTCCATTCCTTATCTCAAACACCCATCCGTACCGAGGACGTGGTTTCTCGATCAACTCACCGAAGTGCCGGCCGATCTGGACAACTTCGTGTTGAAGCCGCTTTATTCTTTTGCCGGCTTAGGTGTGGCAATCGCGCCCTCGCGAAGAGATATCGACGCGATTCCCGCCGCCAAGCGAAGCGAATACATTTTGCAGGAGCGATTGAACTTCACTCCGGTTGTCGAAACTCCGCACGGGATGACCAAAGTCGAACTGAGAATTATGTATGTGTGGCTTGACGAGTTGCGGCCCGTTCTGACCATTGTGCGTATGGGCCGAGGCCTGATGATGGGCGTCGATCAAAACAAGAATATGGCGTGGGTAGGATCGTCGGCCGCGTTAGTAAGTGGTTAACGTCAACCCGCTCTCATGGCCGTATTTCGTGATCGCCATCCAACAAGATTCGAGAATCATCTAAGAATCTTATGACTCATCTGTTTGATCCGCTTGCGATTCGCGATATCACATTTGCTAACCGCATATTTGTGTCGCCCATGTGCGAGTACTCCAGTACCGATGGATTTGCTAATGACTGGCATTTCGTCCATCTGGGCAGCCGCGCCGTCGGAGGCGCCGCACTGGTGCTCACCGAGGCAACCGCCGTTCTCGCCGACGGACGGATCAGCCCGCAGGATCTCGGGATCTGGAAGGACGACCATATTGAACCGCTGGCGCGAATCGTCCGCTTCATTCACGAGCAAGGCAGCGTAGCCGGCATGCAGTTGGCGCATGCCGGGCGCAAGGCGAGCACCTATCGGCCATGGGAGGGCCAGGGAACGATTCCCGAAAGCGCCGGCGGGTGGAAGAATGTTGTCGCCCCCAGCGCGTTGCGCTTCGCCGATAGCTATCCGATGCCGCAAGCGCTCTCCGCCGACGGGATAAAGGAAATTATTGCCGCGTTCGTAGCTGCCGCCCATCGCGCCTGGGAAGCGGGCTTGCGCGTCATTGAAATTCACGCCGCGCATGGCTACCTGATTCATGAATTTCTGTCTCCGCTCAGCAATCAGCGGCCGGATGCCTACGGTGGCTCATTTGAAAATCGCACTCGACTATTGCGCGAGATCGTCGCCGCGGTGCGAGGCAGGTGGCCGGAGCGGGCGCCGCTGTTCGTGCGCATCTCGGCAACCGACTGGGTCGAAGGCGGATGGGATATTGAGCAGTCGGTCGAACTTGCCCGGCAACTGAAGAATCTTGGTGTGGACCTGATTGACTGCTCGTCAGGCGGCAATGTGGCCCATGCAAAAATTCCGCTTGGTCCCGGCTATCAAACACCCTTTGCGGAGCGGATCCGCCGCGAGACAGGAATCCTGACTGGAGCCGTCGGGATGATTACCTCTTCCGTGCAGGCCCAGCACATTGTCACCACCGGACAAGCGGACGCAGTCATCATCGCCCGCGAACTTCTGCGCGATCCCTATTGGCCCTTGCGGGCAGCGCGCGAACTGGGTCAGCCCATTGCGTGGCCGGTCCAATATCTCCGGGCCGCTCCCGAGGGATCACGGGCTCGCGCTGCTTTCAAGAATCTGGAGACAGCTGCTCCCGGGAACAACCCGCAACTCCCGATCCCTAAGTTCGGGTAAACTCGGAACCCAGCCGGAAGCCGGCCGAGTCCGGCTTCAAGTTACGATTGATTGGCTACCCCGCTCCCCGCGCGCCGTTTGAGCTTGCTTTTGGACGGCGCCCCATTCATGATTAGCGACGGTCCCCCTCCCGACAATCACAGGAGTCGATGAATGAAACGTTCCCTGGAAATCTGCAGCAGTGCCGTGACGATGTCCATTGGAGTTATCGGGATTGCCTTTTTTCTGGCTGCGATATCTTCTTCCGCCTCTGCGCAAGCGCGTCAAGTCTCGGTTTTCAATGGGCACACGATTATCTATCCGGCATCCAGCATTCCGGTAGCGGGCCGTCATCACACCAATTATTTCTTCGTTGACTCCGACGTTCCGAACCTGAACGGCCCGTCTGCCAGCGACGAGACGCCCGGTTCGGTCGCCTGTGTGTATCAGTTGGTGAGCGGGCCCGCAGGTTGCCCGATTGCCACCAGCACCGCTGTGCCCACCGGCGGGTGGGGCGCGATTGCGATCGTCGATGCCGGCGACTACCCAACTGCGGCCTCCGACCTGGCCGCCTTCTCAACTTATTATGGGATACCGCCCGCCGACCTTACCGTTACCTGGCCCGGCAAGACGAAGCCTCCGGTGTACTCGGATTGGATCGTCGAGGAGGCGTTAGACATCGAGTGGGCCCATGCCATGGCTCCTCAAGCCAAGATTTATCTGGTCGAATCCGCGCAAGTGAATACGGATCCAACCTTTCCCGCGGTAGCGCTGGCGGCCAGGCTCGTGGCGGCGGCGGGCGGCGGCGTGGTCAGCATGAGCTGGGGAGACCCCGAAGTCAGTGAGGAACTCGGGTGGGACAAGCACTTTACGAACAAGAAAGTTGTCTTTTTCGCGGCCGCCGGTGACTCGGGCCTGGGCGTGAGTATTTACCCAGGTGCGTCTCCCAATGTGGTTTCGGTCGGAGGCACATATTTCAAGCGCGATGAGAACGGTAATTTTGTAAGTGAGGCTTACTACAGCGGGGGTGGTGGCGACCTCAGTCCCTATGAGCCCAGACCGGGCTATCAGAACGGCGTCGCTGGCGTGGTCGGGACGCAACGCGGATATCCCGACGTAGCCTCCAATTTCTGCTGCGCGGCGATTTACGTCCAGGGAGGCTGGCGTTCGGTCGGCGGCACCAGTTGGTCCTCACCGACCTTTGCGGGCATTGTGAATGCCGCGGGCCATAAGGCAAAGGGAAGCGTGGCCGAACTCACTATGACGTACAACGAATTGGCGAATCCAGCCGAGTACGCCGCCGACTTCTTCGACATCACGCAAGGCAATTCGCTCTGCTCTGCCGGTTTTGATGAGTGCGCCGGCATCGGCTCCCCGCGCACTTATGCGGGCAAGTAAATCTTGTAGCGTGCCAAGGTTTTTGCATTGCGCGGGATCTTAGCGGCCGACACAATCTTCCCGATCACTACTGCGTATCGTCTATGCTTTAATCCGTCATGGAATACACTTGGTTCATCCTGCTGCTGGCGGTTTCAGGCACGGCGCTGATGCTGCTGCTTCTGCACGGCACCGGGCTCGGCGCTTTATTGCATGACCGGATCCCGGACCGTCCGCGGCGCCGGCTTTTCATCGCTACGGTCAGTTTCTTTCTTACCTTCGGCTGCGTGCGCGGAGTGGTGTATTGCATCACCCACGATATTTCTCCATTTCACTTCGTCATCATGCATGGCCGCCACGTGCACCATCTGGTATTCGGCATCGTCATTCTGCTGGCAGTTGGCTACGCGTGGCTGGCCGAGATCGGAGTCGGGACGGGCTCCTCGTCGCTTCTGGCGGGCCGGTTGCTATCGATCCTCTACGGCGTGGGCGCCGCACTCACGCTGGATGAATTTGCATTGTGGCTGAATCTGCGCGATGTCTACTGGTCGCCCGAGGGACGCGCGAGCATCGACGTGGTCATCTTATTCGGAGCGTTGCTGGCCGCCGGCGCCTGGGGCGCACCGCTGTTTTCGCGAAAAACGCGCAAGAAGGGATTCTAAGGAATGGCGCAGTTTCGGCTGTAGTCAGGGGTTTTGCGCCTAAGGGGGCGGTCATGGTGAAAAGTGTTTCACATTGACGCCAACGGGGACTTGATGGAACAATTCTGAGCGGCAAAAGCAAAAAAAGAGATCCAAATTCAAATGCGTTCAGAGTTCTTCTGGTGGGGGGTGGGAAGGCCTCCAGACCACGAGGAGAAAACCAAATGGAGGAAATGTTTATGAAACGGAATTTCGCAGTCGTTGTGGCGCTCACCGCCTTCTGGTTAGCTACGTCGAGCAGTCCCGCTCGCGCGCAAAGCAGCCTGACGTCGTTTTCAACCAACGAGAGCTGGAGCTCTTGCACGCAATCTCTCTGCATCGACGCTCCACCCGAGGGTCCGCAGGGACTCGACGGTTCCGGGGGATGGGGCTGGGATAGTAATGCCAATGCACCCGTGACGTCGCTCACAGTGGGTAAACCGGCCTCGTTTATCGTGACCGTGCTGCAGTCCGGCTTCGTGCCGTTTTGCGGTCAGGACCCGCTCACGATCACCCTCACCTATAGCTCACAGGACTTCAGCCTGAATCCAACCGACAGCCGCAGCAACACCGGCACCAACCCCTTCGATCGAGGCGGCGTCGAGACCTTCTCGTACACCGGAGACTTCCTCTGTCACATGGACCAAAGTGTTGCCTTCACCTTCACGCCGCAGAACCCGACGCTCACGGCCCTGGTCACGGCAACGGTCAGCGTGGGCGGCCAGCAAGCGTCCGAGACCTTCCCGGTTGCGATCGTTAAGAAGAAGAAATGATTAGTGGTGGGTTCCGAGCCAAGACGGGTTCTTACAGTAATGGAGGTCCGATCCGCGTCGATCACTTCTTGTAGACGACTGGGAGCGGGCCTTTTTCCAGCATCTCGCGGTCCCAGATCATGTCTTCGCGATTGTAGTTTGCCAGTTCGAAATCCTGCGTCAGTTCCAGGGCGTCGGTCGGACAGGCATCCTCGCATAAGCCGCAGAACATGCAGCGGCTCAGATCGTAGGTGAAATTTGTGAGTTCCTTGCGGCGGGTTTTTTCGTTGCGCTCGCTGGACACCACGATTAAATGCTCCGGACAAGCGAGGGCGCAGAGGTCACAGGAGATGCAGAGAGTCTCGTCCGTGTCGGGATTGACATTCAGCCGCGGCGCTCCCCGATACCGTTCTGCCACCTGCGGGCGCTCCAGCGGATATTGCTCAGTATAGATTTCCTTGGGATGCTGGTAGCGGAACGTCACCCCAAGTCCCTGGATCAGGTCCAACAGAAAGACTTTTCGTAATATCTCGGTCATTCCCATGACCGAACTAGAATACCACGGACGGGATGGCTGCCAATGTGAGCCTCCGCACCGGGGGCCGGCGAGTGCCGGCACCCGGTGCCTCGGCAAAGAGCTATTTATTCACTGTCTGCTTCAGAGCCTGGTAGGTACTCGGAAGATAGTTGGCGTCGCCGCTGTAACTGGCGGTGACCATATGCGAACCGACCGCGATGGAAGAAGTTGTGAGCTGCGCAATTCCGTTGCTGAGCGGCGCCGATCCCAGCAGTTTGCCGCCGGCGGTGAACTGGACCACCTCGCCGTCGGGAGGCGGTCCGGCGATCGACGAGAGGGTGGCCGTGAAGGTGACGGACTGTCCCAAGGTGGAGGGGTTTGCAGAGGAAGCGATCGTCGCATTCATCTTCGGACTCACGATGGATAGTCCCGCGCTGGTCGAGATGACGATAACGCCGAAATCATTGACCTGCACGGAATGGGGCTGTAGCGATTTGGAGATGGCTGCCAGTGTCGTAAGGTCCTGCATGCCCGCCGACGGCGTCCACAGAAATGCGCGGAGAATACCGTCTCCGGCTTTGGTCAGCGAGGTGCCTACGACCCATCCTTTATTGTTGATTCCGAGAGCGGAACTTGCGACGCCACCCAGAGTGCCCAGGTCGGTCATTCCGCCGCCTTCAGTCCAGGAGAACGCGTGCTTGTATCCTTGAGCATTGGGCGATTGGCCAACCACCGTACCGGAGTCGTTGACTGCGAGCGCCAGCGTGCCTGCCGGGCCCAGATCCTGCAAACCGCCTTGCTCGGTCCACATGAAGCCAATCGTGCTCTTGCTCCCATTCGGAAAGTAATAACCCGCTACCTGATTGAAGGAATTGATCGACACCGCTGTGGCGCCGCCGATGCTGGTGAGAGCGGGCGTCAGATCCTGCATGCCACCATCCTGGGTCCAAAGAAATGCGTGCTGCGTATTTGCCGCGGTGTAGGAAAGTCCGACGACTGCGCCGTCGTCATTCACTCCACTGGCAGCGCTCAGTCCGCCTCCGAGCGAACCCAGCCATTGCACACCTGTAGAGGGCTGCCAGATGAAGGCTTGCAGGATGCCGGAATTGTTCGGATCGCCTGCGCCCACCACGTCACCGAAACCATCGATGGCGGCGCCGCCACTGTTCATTCCCGTCAGATTGAGGGCATTGAAACCAGCCGCGCGGCTCCAGATGGAAACTTCGTAGGAGGTATCTGTGCCCACGTTGGCGAGAATCTGGCTTGAGTTATTGATCGCGGTCAAAGCAGAAACGCCCGAACCCTTAACGGGCACGACGTTAAATTGGGCCTGAGCGAATGCAACCGCCGAGAGCGACAAGGCAAACGCGGCAGCGATCGAAACTTTCTGGATGTTTTTCATAATTCCCCTTCGGGCAGATGCTTTCCGCCGGCCAGCATCTCCCGCGCCTGGGAAAGTGCAAGCATCGGGCCGTTTTGGAATTGCTGAGTCAATTGAGGAATTCTATGTAAATCTATGATTTATATACTGTTACCATGGTTGTAGGACCGTAACTCCATGTGATTACGGAGGCTACGTTACCTTGCTGCTTTGCCCCTGATCTTCCGCGCGAGAGAAATGAATTTCCTACACCAAGGGTAATCATCGGCATTCGTTTTCTTTGCAGGCTCGCCGCTTGGGCGCTGAAATTCGGAATCTCGCGGACTTTCCAATTCGCGTAAACTCGCCTTGGTGATAATGAGCCGCTGAAGCTGGCTCGGTGGCAACCAGCCACTGGTGATGATGACTGTCTTCTTTTGAGCAATCTTCGTCCGATCAACATGGCCTTGATCGACACGGCCTTGATGACCAGGGCTCGGGTGAGCACTCCTCTCATAAACATGGGCCTGGAGACCTGCCATCTGACCAGCGACCCTCTGGCGAGCCGCGCCCTGCCAAGCAACGCTCTGCCGAGCAAGGATCAAGCGTGCCGGCGCCCAACGACCTGGGCTCCGACGAGCTCTGGATGGAGGAAGCGCTGCGCTCAGCGCAACGCGCGCGCGAAGCCGGAGAAGTGCCGGTCGGAGCCGTGGTTGTATATCGCGGACGCATCATCGGACGAGGCTGGAATCGCAACCTGACGGATAACGATCCCAGCGCGCACGCCGAGATCATTGCACTGCGCGCGGCCGGGCGAAACCTAGCTAATCACCGTCTGGGCGACTGCGAACTGTTTGCTACAATTGAACCGTGCACGATGTGTGCGGGAGCATTAGTTCATGCTCGCATCCGGCGCCTGGTGTATGGTGCGGGTGATCCCAAGGCGGGAGCAGTTCATTCGGTTTTGAGCGTGATCAATCATCCCGGCCTGAATCACCGGATGGAAGTACGCGGAGGGGTCCTGGCAGGAAGGTCGGCCGAGATCCTGCAGGAGTTTTTTCGAAACCGTCGCTAACCTTCTGTCGTTGGTGATTCACAAACTGGTCGCGCGTGCTCGTCACTCACGGGCTGGTTCCACAGAAGCGGGTCAGCAATCGATGTCGTCCGACGCGGAGAGGTGCGTGAGCGGTTGAAACGATCCGCCTCGAAAGCGGACATACCTTAACGGGTATCGTGGGTTCAAATCCCACCCTCTCCGCCATATTTTCAATGACTTGAGGTTGGTTCCGTGCCGCTTCCCGTGCCGTTGAGCGCCAACCCTGCCACCTTCGTAGCAGCGCGGCTCATTTCATCCGTCACCACGTCCCCGTAGACGTTCATCGTGGTTGTGATTGATGCGTGCCGCATTAGCTTTTGCTGGACTGCTACGGACGTTCCTACCGCATCAAGCCACGCCCGGTAACTATGACGCATCGTGTGCGTGCTGACGTGCGCAATACCCGCGTCTTTGGCCGCTTGTCCAAACACGCGCAACACTAGCGGGTATGACCAGGGCAACCGGCCAAGTTGCACCGGGGATGCAAAAATCCAGTCTCCAGGTTCGGAGAACTGAGTTGTTTGCTTCCACTGTTTCAAGACCTCAAGCAAGCCGCCGTCAACGGTCATCTGTTTTCGTGATCCCGCTGTTTTTACCGCGTCAACGT